>CAMUZL010000165.1 GCA_947165185.1 uncultured Selenomonadales bacterium | reverse complement strand
AATGAGTTTGCCCGCCGAAGCCACTTCGATTGACTTCAAAGTCGAAGGCACGGACGAAGGCAACGTGACGCCTTTGGTGGAAGCAGAGGCACCGACACTGATTTTTGTCGCGTCACCGAATGAAGTGATTGTCGCTCCGTCGACATTAATTTCGATGGTGGGGTCGGTGCCCGCCGTGTAGGTGAACGCCTTGTTGATATTTATAGTTTTGCCGTTGACGCTTGAAAGATTTGCGCCGTCATCGCCCGCAACGATTGAGCCGCCCGATTCCGTCGTGATTTTGCCCGTAAATGTAGTGAGACCTGTACCGAGTGTGAGTGCGTTTGCTCCGACGGCAATTGTCGTGACCGTATCGGGCAAATTAGCAGAAGTCAATGTTACGGCTCCAGCAAGTGTGAGATCCGTGACCAGCGTGACGAGCTTGATGGCTATAGTATCATCTTTGTCGTCTCCACTGCCACCTTTTGCCGCCGACGTTCCATCAGTCACAGTTGCCTTAATCGAAGTAAAGTTTGTTGAGCTGTAAAGAGCGCTCAGCTTAGCGGCCGCTGCATTGCCCCAGTAATAGTCGCCTTCAGTTACATCATCATAATCAGGAGTTGTTGAGGTGCCATCGCCTTTGATCTTGGTAACGGTTGATGTTGTGATTGTCTCGATAGCAAAGCGTTGGAGATCGAAAGAAAAAATTTTAAACAATTCGCTCATAAAGAGAGAACTCCTTTCGTGTGAGCTTTTTTCGCCGTTTGGGGGTCAAAAAAAGCTCATCAGAACTTTTGGAGCCCGCGACTTTCTTCGGCGTCGTTGCCGAGTCCGAGCCTTCCAAAAAACAGTTGAGTTTGCGGTCTCGATGAGCTATAATGTGCGTGTCATATTTTTTCTAGTGCGCTTCGGCGCATCTTTTTTTGCACGTCATAGTTTTTCTAAACCGCTCGGAAAAACTGAACCCATGAAGAATCCCAAAAACGAAAATAACGCTTGAACTTGCGGAACCTACACGTATCCGCCGATCAAACGCCACATTGCTTGAACTAAGTCGTTCGGTTCCCCAACCGTCGGACGAAGTTCCCCGTATTTGAACCAACCTGCGTCCACCAAACGCCTTGGCTTGTTCGGGCGCAGGATAATACACGGCCGAAAATTTGTCAAGTGCCGCGAACGTTAGAAGTTTCTTAGTCGGGGGAATCTGCGCGTCGTGGTGCGGAAAAAATTTTGGCGTCGTGGTGCGACAGATGTTGCACGGTTTCAGCGCGGCGACTGCGAGGCGGCTCGTGATTTTAAGTTGCGGAGCGCAGGCGTTGACGATTTTCGGCGTTGACAATTTCGTTCTTGACCATGCGTTGAATTATCTGCTAAACTTGCAAACGAAAACGAGCCGCCCAATCGTCAAAATCAAAGCGACTCGTTCAAAAACCTATTGTCGAGGCGATTGTAAATCCTTCGACAGCTTTTGTCAAAGGAGATGTTCCAAGTGTTTAATCCAAAAATCAGCGAAAAAACTCTCAGCTACAACGATTTGATCCTTGAGCGGCTTAAAGACATCAAAGACGGACAGCGCGAACTCAAAACTGAATTGCAGACGACGAAGCGCGAACTCAACGAACGCATGGACAAACTCGATGGACGCATGACCGGAATTGAAAATGAGCTGCGCAACGTTGCTCGCCATTCGCAAATTATGACCGCAAGCGTTGTCGGCATTGCGCTTGCCGTTGTGTATTTCATCTTCACGCACTGACCGAAATTTGGCGGGCGGCGTTGACAATTTCGTTCGTGTGTGATAAATTTTCGTCGTCAAAAAGACAAATCTAAAGGCAGGTCGTCGGTGTAAATGCGTCGACTTCCTCCCGATTAATACTCGCTTAAATCTTCAGAAGCCGTGTCACGAACGGCTTAAAAAAAGCAAATCTAAAGGCAGGTCGTCGGTGTGAATGCGTCGACTTCCTCCCGATTAATAACTGCAGGTAAACCGTTTAGAAGCCGTGTAGCGAACGGCTTTTTTCGTTGCCCGAATTACTTCAGGAACGTGAGCAATGCCAGAACGGTCTGAATCAGAGTCAGCGTGAGCATAATCCATTCAAACTTGTCCATAACATCACCCCCTCTCATTCGAGAGGAGAGCCGAGCCACCCGAACCTGCCGCAGGAAATATAGCATACGTTCAGAAATATTTCAAGCGTCGATTTTGATTCGGTTGCGGCGCGTTGACAAAAATGAAACTCTCCGTCACGGTGACGGGGAGTTTTTTCGTGCAAAAAAAATCGCCCGAAGGCGTTATTCAAAATCAAACAGCGTGGGTTGATTGTCGGCTTTCGGGAAGTTCGCGCCCATGTGACGATAGCCCGCCTCGGTGACGATTCTGCCGCGGGGCGTGCGCATGATGAATCCCAGTTGCAAAAGATACGGCTCGTAAATGTCTTCAATCGTTTCGCGGGTTTCGCTGATTGCGGCGGCAAGCGTGTCAAGTCCGACGGGTCGCCCGCCGAATTTGTGAATCATCGCGTCCAAAAGTCGGCGGTCGGTGTGGTCAAGCCCCACGCTGTCAACTTCCAAAGCCAAAAGCGCACGGTCGGCAATTTCGTCGGTTATCGTCGAAGAATTTTCAACCTGCGCGAAGTCGCGGACGCGTTTCAAAAGTCTGTTTGCAATGCGCGGCGTGCCTCGCGAACGACGGGCAATTTCCCGGGCGCCGTTAATTTCAATCGGGATATTCAAAATATCGGCGGCTCGCGTGATGATTTCGATTAAAGCTTCGGGCGAATAATATTCAAGTCGACTGATGACGCCGAATCTGTCCCGCAAGGGCGGAGACAACGAACCGGCTTTTGTCGTCGCGCCAATCAGCGTGAACGGCGAAATATCCAAACGGATTGAGCGTGCACCCGCGCCTTTGCCGATGATTATGTCAAGCGCGAAGTCTTCCATTGCCGAATATAAAATCTCTTCGATCTGGCGGCTCAAGCGGTGAATCTCGTCGATAAACAGCACGTCACGCGGTTGCAAGTTCGTCAAAATCGCGGCAAGGTCGCCTGCACGTTCAATCGCCGGGCCGGAAGTCTGTTTGAAGTTGACGCCAAGTTCGTTCGCGATAATTCCCGCCAATGTCGTCTTGCCGAGACCGGGCGGCCCGTATAAAAGCACGTGGTCGAGAGCTTCGCGCCGAGTCAACGCCGCTTTGACGAAGACCGAAAGATTTTGCTTGACTTTATCTTGACCGATGTATTCGCTCAACCTGCGCGGCCGCAAACTGTACTGCCAATCGTCGGCAACTTGCGCGTCGCGTGAAATTATTCGTTCGTCCAAAAAATCACCTCTTTGTTAAGGGACAAGGGATAAGGGACAAGGGACAAGTGTTTTCAGTCGAAATTTTTTGCGGAAAGTTTATGTCCTCGTAAAAATTCTGCGGCGGAAAGTTTTTTCGAGTTCGGAGCTTGAATTTCCAAAATCTCAATGACGCCGTCGCCCGTCCCGACAAAAAATTTTTGTCCGTCGATTTTAATTTGTCCCGCCGTCAAAGAAATTCCGTCTGCAAGCCGCGAACGAAAGATTTTAAATTTCTGCCCGTCGATAAGTCCGAATGCTCCGCCGTAAAGCCCGCGAATCAAATTGTGCACTTCCCGCGCAGATTTCGACCAATCAATTCGTCCCGTGTCTTTTTTCAGCAACGGCGCATACGTCGACAGAGAATCATCTTGCTTGACGGGTTTAAGTTCGCCGATTTGCAACAGGTACAGTGTTTTCAGCAACAAGTCCGCGCCCGTCGTCATGAGTTTTTCGCGCAGTTCCGGCAAAATCATTTCGTCCGTGATTTTAACTTCGCTAGTCAACAAAATGTCGCCCGTGTCAAGTCCCGCGTTCATTTGCATCGTTGTTATTCCCGTGACTTGTTCGCCGCGAATTATCGACCACTCAATCGGAGCCGCGCCGCGAAGTTTCGGCAACAGTGACGCGTGAACGTTTATGCAACCGAATTTCGGGATGTCCAAAATTTCTTGCGACAAAATCTGTCCGAACGCAACCACGACGATTAAATCCGGCTTCAACGCGGCAAGTTTTTCGACGACTTCGGCGGCTTTGACTTTCGGCGGCTGAATCACGGGCAAATTGTTTTCTTCGGCGAAGATTTTCACGGGCGGCGGCTGGAGTTTATGCCCGCGTCCTTTCGGTCTGTCGGGTTGAGTGACGACGCACAAAATTTCCGTCTTGTCGGCAAGCGCGGCGAGACTCGGCACGGCAAATTCGGGCGTCCCCATGAAAATGACTTTAAGTTTTTGCATTGCGGTTGAGTTTTCCTTTCGTGAGATTTTTGGCAATGTCAATGAAAAGTTTTCCGTCGAGATGGTCAAGCTCGTGTTGAATGCAACGGGCAAGCAAGCCGTCCGCGTCCAAAGTTTTTTTCTTGCCGAAACGGTTGATAAATTCGACGCGAACTTTTTCCGCACGCTCCACGTCGCCAAACAAATTAGGGCAGGACAGGCAACCTTCGCTGTCGACAACGGAACCTTCGCGCAAAGTTATCACGGGATTAATCATGTCGTAACGATTTTTTTCATCCACTTCGATAACGCAGACGCGCAACAAAACGCCGACTTGCGGCGCGGCAATTCCGACGCCTTCGCCGGATTTCATCGTCTCGTACATGTCGTCAAGAAAATTCCTGAAACGCTTATCGATTTTCTCGACGGGCGCGCAAATTTGTTTCAACACGGGGTCGCCCGCAGTTTTTATCTCAAGTAACGCCATAAAATCATCTCCGTAAAAAATTTTTCTACAAAAGAATTCGACGCAATGAAAAATTTTCCTACCGTTGAAAATTTTAAGCCCACGCAACCGAAATTAGAGGCCGACACGGATGTCGGCCTCGCCCGCAATTGAAACAGGATGTTTCACTTGCGGGCACACGCGCCAAACCGTAGCGATAACATTGCGGCAACGACAGACCAACGCCCTCCGCGCAGGAGTGCCCTTTTCTTTGCAACTTTCTTTTGGGCAAGCAAAAGAAAGTTGAACAACAAACTTAAATCACGAACCAGCCGAATCAACGCGACAAAAATTTTAAGCCCGCGCAGGCTTTAAACGCTTCACGTGATAAAAATACGCCGCCACCAAAAATATCGTCGTCAACAGCCAGCTTATCG
>CAMUZL010000164.1 GCA_947165185.1 uncultured Selenomonadales bacterium | reverse complement strand
TAAATTTTATGGCGACGCACGCCAAAGGTTTGATTTGCACGCCGATTGACGGCAAACGGCTCGACGAACTCGAAATCGGACAAATGGTCACCAACAACACCGACAACCACGAAACGGCTTTCACGGTGTCTATTGACGCTTACGACACGGAAACAGGCATTTCCGCTTACGAACGCTGTCACACGATTAAAATGTTGCTCGACCCCGCCGCGAAGTCTTCAAGTTTTCGTCGACCGGGGCACGTCTTCCCGTTGCGCTCGGTTGAGGGCGGCGTTCTTCGTCGTGCCGGTCACACGGAGACGACAACCGATCTGGCGCGATTGGCGGGCTTTTATCCTGCCGGACTTTGTTGCGAAATTATGGACGACGACGGGCACATGATGCGCACGGAAAATTTAAAAAAATTCGCGGCAAAACACGGCTTGAATATTATCAGCGTGCGGGCGTTGATTGAATATCGCAAGCGCACGGAAAAATTCGTCAAACAAATTGCCGACGTGGATTTTCCCAGCAAGTACGGTCATTTTCGGCTTAAAGCTTACGAGAGCACACTTGACGGCAAATGTCATCTGGCGATTGTCAAAGGCGACGTTGCGGGTAAATCCAACGTGCTTGTGCGCGTGCATTCGGAGTGCTTGACGGGCGACGCGCTCGGCTCACTGCGTTGCGATTGCGGCGATCAACTTGCCACGGCTCTGCGACAAATTGACGCGGCGGGCGAAGGCGTTTTGCTTTACATGCGGCAGGAAGGTCGCGGCATCGGACTTGCGAACAAAATGCGGGCTTACGCACTTCAAGACGCGGGCAATGACACCGTCGAGGCAAATGTTTTGCTCGGATTCAAGCCCGATCTTCGCGATTACGGCATCGGCGCGCAGATTCTTGCGGACTTGGGCTTGACGACGATAAAACTTTTGACGAACAACCCCGCCAAACGTGCGGGACTTGAAGGTCACGGCTTGACGATAACCGAACGCGTGCCGATTGTCATTGCGCCGACGAAGTTCGATAAAAATTATCTCACCGTCAAGAAAACCAAAATGGGTCACGTATTGTAAGCTTTTAGCTTATGAGCTTTAAGCTTTAAGTAAAATTTTCGGCACTTCCTTAAAGCTCAAAGCTTACAGCTTAAAGCTAATTTTTCGGAGGCGATTGACTTGAATATTTACGAAGGCAACATCAGCGGAAGAAATTTAAAATTTGCTATTGTCGTCGCAAGGTTTAACGAATTCATCACGAGCAAACTTTTGGACGGAGCGATTGACGCGCTGAAACGTCACGAAACGCCCGAAGAAAATATTTCCGTGGCGTGGGTGCCCGGCGCGTTTGAAATTCCGCTTGTCGCGAAAAAGTTGGCGGCTTCGGAAAAATTCGACGCGATAATTTGTCTGGGCTGTGTGATTCGCGGCTCGACAACGCATTACGATTACGTCTGCAACGAAGTTTCCAAAGGCGTGGCGGCCGTCGGACTTCAAAGCGGCATTCCGACAATTTTCGGCGTCGTCACAACCGAAAACATTCAGCAGGCGATTGAACGTTCCGGCACGAAGGCGGGCAACAAAGGTTTTGACGCGGCGATTTCGGCAATGGAAATGGCAAACTTGTTAAAAAATCTTCCGACTGACAGTCTTGAAAATTTTGACGTGGACGAGATGAACAGAATTTGCGAAGAAGCACTTTCTTCCGACAGCTGAATAAAATTCTGAGCAATTATTTCGCGGCAATAAAGTTTGATTCGCGATAACGCTTGAAAAATTCTTTCACAAAAAAAACCTCTCCAAACGCGGAGAGGCTTTTTTCGTTTCGAGTTTCGAGTCTGCGATTAAAATTTTTTCTGTTTGGCAATGACGCTGACGGTGTCTTCGTCCTCGTCAATTTCTGCGCCGCAACGCGGGCAACATTCGTATTCGGTGCCGTCGGGTAAAGAGCGTTTGCCCTTGCATTTTTGGCAGAAAATCAGCGAGCAACGTTTGCACTCCAGAATTTCGCCAAAATCTTTGCGGCCACATTTCGGACAGCTGACATATTCTTTCGCCATGAAAAAACCTCCTAGTTGAACTTTTAATCGGCAGCCGGCAACTTTCAGGATTGAACTTCTCGGCTGAAAGCTAAAAGCTATAAGCTTTAATAGTGCGGATGAGCTTTGACGTAGTCGACGGGGCGGCTCCAATCGACGTGAACGCCCGTTGCTTCCCAAATTCGCGTCAAAACAATTTTCAAACTTTCCGCACTCTCGTTGGCGTCGAAAGTTTCTTCGGTGAAGTCCAACAAAGTTTTGTGCGGAACTTTTATTTTGTGCGGCGTCGACAAAAAATCTTCGGCAAGCTTTTTGCCCGCGTCGTCGCCCAAAAAAACTTTTGCACGTCGGGCAACTTCGTCGTATTCAACCCAGCCGAGACTGCCGTTGTAACTTATCGCCACGCTGAAATTCTCCAAACAAATCACCTCCTTCAAGCAAAAATTTTTTTCAACGAAATTCCTTTGGAGCGCAGGAACGATCTGATAAGCAGGAACGCAACCGTCGCCTCCGCAACGTCGATAAGCGAATAACTAAGCGCGACGAATTCAATCGGCAAAAATTTCGGCAACAGCCAAATCAACGGCACCTGCACAACAATCGGCAAGAAACTTATCAACAAATTTCGCCACTCGTCCTCCAATGCCGCCATGATTCCGCTGAGCCAAGTGTAAATTCCGACGAACGGTTGAAGCACGAACATCATCCGCAAGAAGGTTATCATCTCGGCGGTTATCGGCTCGTCGTTGTTCACGAAAAATCTTGCAAGCTCTTCGGTGAAAATCATAAGCGCAACATATATCGCGAACGTTAAAACAATCGTCGTAAAAAATCCGTAGCGCATGACGCGCAGATAATGTTGCTCCTTGTGTGCCGCGAACAGTCGGCTTATCAAAGGTTGAATGCCCGTGTCCAAACCGTTGAGCGGCAGATAGACGAACGTCAGGATTATATTCGCGATTGTCGCCGCCGCCAATAAATGTGCCGCGTCGTAACGCAGAAGTGTCGCGTTCAAAAAATATTCGATACAACACATCATCAGCACGGAAATTGCGAACCCCGCGCCGATTTTGACTTCCTGCCAAATGTATTCGAGACCTGCAAAACGGTTTGGCGTTGAAAATTTCTGCGGCGAATATTTGAAGTACCACAGCGAAATTGCCGTTCCGAGAATCTGAGCCAAGACCGTTGCGAACGCCGCGCCCTGCATTCCCCAGCCGAACACGATTATAAACAACGCGTCCAAAATTATATTTGCCAGCGAAGTAGAGCCGACCAGATAAAGAACGTGCGCCGGCTTATCGATGCAACGCATGAACGCGCCCGTCAGGTAAATCGTCAGCAAGAACGGCACTCCGCAAAAAGAAATTCGCAGGAACGAAACTGCCAAGTCGATTATGTATTGCTCGTCCGGGTTGTCGGATAAAATTCGCAGCAACGGTTCGATAAAAATGTTTCCGACGACCACGATAATCACTCCGAGTACGAACGCACAAACGTAATTGCTCCGAATGATTTTTTCGGCAAGTTGACGCTTACCCGCGCCGATAATTTGTGAGACGACAGCCGAGCCGCCCGTTTCAAAGAGCGTGCCGAACGCAATGAAAATCATCGTGACGGGATAAACCAACGCCATTGCCTCAAGTCCGTCGGTGCCGACCCAGTTGCCGATAAAAAAGCCGTCCGTCGTCGTGTAAATGCTCATTGCGACCAGCGCGGCGAACGTCGAACCGCCGTACTTGATAATTTCGCCGACCGTCGAAAAAAAATCGTCCCGCATGATTAAATGTTGGGTCTCCAACCCAAGTTGAAAATCTCCGCGAAGCCGGTCATCTCCAACACTTCTCTGACTTGCACGCCGACATTTTTAACGGTCATCGTTCCGCCCTGTGCCCGAAGTTTTTTCAGCGCGGCAATCAAAATTCTCAAGCCGGACGACGAAATATATTCCAGCCCGTTCAAGTCGAGAGTGAGTTTGTTCACGCCGTCGAGTGCGGACAAAATTTCATCTTTGGCGGAGTTGGCAGAGTCCGTGTTGAGTTTGCCCGAAATTTTCAGCGTCAAATTGTTTTCGTTGCGCACGGAAGAAATTTTCACGTCACGAATTTTTTCGACGGGCGCGTAAGTCACCAAAAATTTTTTCAGCATGACCAATGGACAAAGATGCTCTTTGAAGAAGCGCAAATTTTCCTCGCCGACATCGTCCATAATGTTTTGCGTCAAAATGCCGCGCTCCAAATTTATCTTGGCGTCGTACCAATAGGCAAATTGATTCGCGCCGACAAAATTATAATCAGCCTTCGCAAAGGGCGCGATTGAGTGCGTCTCGTCGATTTGTTCGTCTAAACAATAGGCGACAATTTTTCCATCCACGCGCACGACGAAGCCGAATAAATTTTTCAGCTCGTCCCAATGATTCAACGCGAACAGAAAATCTGAATTATCATCTTGAGCAGATTCGACGTTTTCGACGCGGCTTTGAAGATCTTTTTCCGCAACCGCCTGAAATTCGCGCAGCTCGTCAAAAATTTTCGGCGAAAGTTCTTCAACTTCGTACTCGTAATTTTTCTCGAAAACGTTGCGCCCCTGACGAATGCTTTTCAATTTTTTGCCTTCAAGATTTTCCATGCGGTCGAGATACAAAATGTAATCCCAAAAGTCGCGGTCTTCGCTGACCTCAATCGCCGCACCCAGTTCGCGTTGCCAAAGCTTGACGAGATATTCCGGCACGAAATTAAAGACGGTACCCGCCGGCACATGACGGGCAAAAATTTTCTGCCAATTAATTTCGTCCCACTCGCCGACAGGAGCCGCCCAAAATTCACTGTCGCCGACAGAAAACTTTTGCCAGCAAAGATTATCGACGTAAGCGCGTTGAACGTTATACTTTTTCTTGGCAGCGAGAACCATCATCGGCGAAGCATTGGACGGGATTTGAATGCAACGCTTGAGATATTCCAAATATCGTTCGTTGTCCTCAAAACCGAAATCCTTAAACTCAATCATCATTTTGAACTCCCTTCTTGATTATTTCGTTACAAGTTTAGCAGAAAATTTTTGTCCGTCAACGAAAAAACCCTTCGACGTATGCGAAGGGCTTTTTTTGACGATTTAGACCGTGCGCCGCGTTTTCAGCTTGCGGTGACGAGTTT
>CAMUZL010000163.1 GCA_947165185.1 uncultured Selenomonadales bacterium | reverse complement strand
TTATTTCGGGCGTCTCGAACGTGGTTTACGGCTTCGACGAAGGCAAAGTTGTCGCGATTAACCTGTTCGATTCTGTCAACAACAAAAAGCCGCTCGATCCCGAACTCGTGCGTTTGGCAAGCGTGCTTGTCTGAAACATGAACAATCTTTGGAAGGCGGCGGCGATACTCTCAGGCGTTGGGATCTATATCGTCGCCGTGATTTTTGTTTGCTTGTACGCGGGCGGGCTTGTCGATGATTATTTTCAACTCGGCGGCAAAGGTCGGCTCTGCGGAATAATTGTCGGCTTCCCCATTGCGATTTATTCGGTTTGGCGGCAGTTGAAACATCACGGCTTTGTTTAGTTAGGAATTAGGAGTTAGGAATTAGGAGTTGACGACGTGATTTAACTCCAAACTCCAAACTATTAGAAGGGGGTTGGTTTTATGGCAGAACAAATTTCGGAAATCAAAGCTTTTTCGCAGGTGACGGACGCCCGCTGGTATCCGCGCTATCATCTTGCGCCGCCGTTCGGTTGGTGCAACGACCCCAACGGCATGTGCTTTTACAAGGGGCAATATCATTTCTTTTATCAGCATTACCCCTACGAGCCGCGCTGGGGCCCGATGCATTGGGGACACGCCGTAAGCGACGATTTGGCTTATTGGAAACATTTGCCGATTGCGCTCAAACCCGAAGCACCTTACGAACAGGGCGGCGGTTGTTTTTCGGGTTCCGCCATTGAAAAAGACGGCAAACTTTACCTCATGTACACGGGGCATCTTCAAGCGACGCCGGAAGAAGCAGAGGCTGTCGGTTACCCGCATATCGAATTTCAGTGCCTTGCTTACTCCGAAGACGGCGTTCACTTCGAGAAATCCGAAAAAAATCCGATTATCGAAGAGATTGACGTTGTGGACAAAGACGTTTCCATCCACGATATTCGCGACCCGAAAGTTTGGGAACGCAACGGCAAATATTACGCCGTGCTCGGCTCGCGCACGCCCGATATGGCGCACGGACAAATTCTTTTGTTCGAGTCGAAAGATTTAACCAAGTCGTGGAGATTCAAAGCCATTTCTGCGCGCAGTGACGGAAACCTCGGCGGCATGTGGGAATGCCCGAACTTCGCGGAAATTAACGGGCAAGACGTGCTGGTTTTCTCGCCGATGGATTTGAGAACCGACGACGGGAAATTTTACAACGACAAAGTTGCGGGCGTGCTTATCGGCAAACTCAATTACAAGACGGGCGTTTTTAAACACGGCGATTTTCAATACCTCGACAAAGGTTTTGACTTCTACGCGCCGCAAATTATGCAAACGCCCGACGGTCGCACGGTCATGATCGGCTGGTTGGACATGTGGAATGTCGACATGCACGAGACGCGGGACGGCTGGGCAGGACAAATGACTATTCCGCGTGTCCTTGACGTTAAAGACGGAAAAATCATCTCCACGCCCGCCAAAGAACTTGAAAAACTTCGCAAGTGGAAGCCGATAATTCTTAAAGACGTTGTTGTTGACGAGGCGACGACGTTCGACGGTGTTGCGGGCGAGGCTTACGAACTTGTTTTGACGATTGACGCGGCGAAGTCGAAGAAATTTTCAATCGCCCTGCGCGCTTCGGAACTTGAGCAAACCGTTTTGACTTACAATTCAAACGGCACGTTTAAGCTTGACCGCACAAAATCCGGCGAGCCGATTAATTTCCAATCCGAGCGCGAAATTCAAATCGAACCGCAAGACAAGCTCAAGCTCCACATTTTTATTGACCGCTCAAGCATTGAAGTTTTCATCAATGACGGCGCGGAAGTTCTTTCGGCGAGAATTTATCCGAAGCGCACTTCGCAGAAAGTTATTTTCACGCCCGAAGACGAAACGCTTTTGATTGATTCGCTGGAGTATTACAAACTTGATTTCGGTCTGCCGCATCCGCACATCAAAGACACAGTCACGACGAAAGATGACTTGCCGCCGATTTTGCAAGGCGTAATTTAATTTCCAACACGGCAACAAAAAAATCCCCTGCGTAAAAATCTGCGCGGCCACTTTTAAAAAGTGGACAAACAGTTGACGCTTCGCGTCATTGAATCAATCAAACTTTGTCGCCGCAGTCAAATTTATCGCAACAAAAAATCCCTCGACGCGAAGTCGGGGGAAATTTTTTTATGTGGAATATTTTTCAGGTCGAAATTTTCTTCCAGCGTCCGGAATAATACAGAATTCCGCCGATAATCACCGACGTGAAGCCCGCAAGCGCGTCGCCGAGCCAAAAGCCCCATTCGTGCATTCCTAAGCCGAGACCGAGAAGCAACGCCAAGCCGATTCGCGCAACAAGTCCGTCGAACAAGGCCGTCGAGAAATTCGCCAAATAATTTCCGCAACCGTTTATCAGTGAAGTCATCGGCGAACGACAGGCACTGCTCAGGAAGTACACCACCGCGATTGGAACGTAACCGTAGCCGATTTCCAAAATTTGCGGGTCGTGCGTGAACAGCCCGAAAATTATTTGCGGGAACAAAACTATCGCCGCCGCCATCAACGCCGAAATTGTCAGCGCAATGACGAAAATCATCCGCATAATTTTTTTGACGCGCCCGAACATACACGCGCCGATATTTTGACCGATCATTGACGCGCCCGCCGTGTTCAGCGACTGCGACAACTGGAAGGAGATACTGTTGATTTTGTTTGCAATGCCCGCGAACGCCGAAACTTCCACGCCGTAAGAGTTAATCCACGAGTTCACGAAAATTTTCGAGATGTAAACCGACGCATTTTTAACCGCCATGGGCAAGCCGAGTTTCACGAAGCCGGACAATAATTTTTTGTCCAAGTTCAGGAAATCGAATTTGGCAATCGAAAAGCCCAGTTGTTCGCGGTTGTTGCTCAAGAAAATTACGCAGGCAATGAAACTGACGCCTTGACTTATGACGGTCGCCAACGCCGCGCCTCTCGCGCCCATGCCGATGACAATAACGAAAATAATATCGAGTATGACGTTCAAAATCGCCGCGCCGCCGATAAAAATAAACGGGTGACGCGAATCGCCCAGCCCGCGCAGAATCGCACTGACCGCGTTGTAGCCGTAAGTGAAAATCAAACCGCCGATTATTATCGCGGTGAAGCCGTAAGCTTCGTCGAGTGCCTCCGGCGGCGTGTTCATCAATTCCAAAATTTCTTCGCAGAAAAACAGACAGACGAACGTTAAAATCACCGCGAGGGCGAAAAGGAAAGTCATCATGTTCCCGATAAATCGTCCGAGGTCACGACTTTTTCCCGCGCCCAAAAGTTGAGCGATTATAACTTGCCCCGCGTTTGAGAATCCCATTGCGAAGAACATCAAAAAATTCGCCACGTCGCCGCCGATTGACACCGCCGAAAGTCCGACTTTGCCCAAGACGTGCCCGACGATTACCATGTCCGCGACGGTGTAGAGAATTTGCAAAATGTTCGACGCGTAAAGCGGCACGGTGAAAATTAAAATTTGTTTCGGGATACTTCCCGTCGTGAAATCCGTCGAAAATTTTTGACTTGACATTGTGACATCCCAATCATCTTTGCCGCAAAAATTTTTTGAAACGTTGCTTGCCGCACGGATTTTAACACCAACATTACCGCGAATCAAGATTCAGTTTTTGCGACTAAACTCACGGCGACGAAAACGCGGTAAAAATTATCGGCAAAGTTGCAAAAGTTTCGACGGTCATTTATAATTAGCGCGGAAAAAATTTTCTGCGGAATTGCTCGCCGAAAAAATTTTCCAACGCCTGAAGATTTTTTCAAGCCCGCAGATAAATATTTCGCTCACGAAAAATTTAACGGTCGTTTAATCAACTTCCAATCCTAAAACAAAATTGCCAATCTAAACTTTAAAAAATTTCTTACGCGAAAGGAGCGTGAACCTGATGAAAAAATTTTTGATCGCCGCCGCCGCAAGTCTGTTGATTTTCGGCTCTCAAGCGGATGTCGAAGCCTCGACGCTTGACGTTGCAAATTTGGATTTGCAAAGCGTGGAGACACAAGAAATGCGTAGTCACTGGGCGGATTTCCGCGACGAAGTCATTTTGGGACGCGAATCCGACAGAGAACGCCGCGAACGCAAAAAATGGGAACGCCGCGAACGTGAACGTTGGGAACAACGCCACCGTCATGAGCGTCCGTTGCCGCCGCCTCCGAATTACGGGCCGGCGCGTCCGTTGCCGCCGCCCCCGCGTCCCGGTTACGGTGCTCCGCAGCCTGCGCATCCCGGCCACCTTCCGCCGCCTCCGCCGCGTATGCGCTGAAAATTTTATCGAACAAACAAAAAACTCCTCGCCGATTGACGGGGAGTTAATTTTTTTTCGGGAGACGTTCAGCCCATAGTCAAAGCCATGATTGATTTTTGCGTGTGCAGACGATTTTCCGCCTCGTCGAAAATTACATGCGCGTTGTCTTCAAAAACGTCGTCGGTAATTTCTTCGCCGCGATAGGCGGGCAGGCAGTGCAGGACGATTGCATTTTTGCTTGCGTGCGACAAAAGATTTTTGTTGACTTGATACGGCGCGAAAATTTTCTTGCGTGCGTCGTGTTCGGCTTCCTGCCCCATGCTCGCCCACGTGTCCGTTGCGATAATGTCGGCGTCATGAACGGCGTCGACGGGATTTTCCGTCCACGAAAGATTTGCGCCCGTTTCTTCGGCGTCGGCAAGCGCGTTGTCGAAAACTTTTTGATTCGGCTTGTAACCTTCGGGCGTGGCAACCGCAAGCGTCATGCCGACTTTCGCCGCGCCGTAAAGATAAGAATTCGTCATGTTGTTTCCGTCGCCGACGTAAGCCATTTTCAGCGCACGGAAATTTTTGCCCTTATGTTCGCGAATCGTCAGCAAGTCCGTCAAAACTTGGCACGGGTGAAGTAAATCGGTCAAGCCGTTGATGACGGGGATTTTGGCGAATTTGGCAAGCTCTTCAACTTTTGCCTGCTCGAACGTGCGAATCATAATTCCATCCAGATAACGCGACAAAACCCGCGCAGTGTCTTTAATCGGCTCGCCGCGACCGAGTTGCAGATCTTTGCTCGACAAAAACAATCCCGTGCCGCCGAGTTGGAAAATGCCGACTTCAAACGAAACCCGCGTGCGCGTCGAAGATTTTTCAAAAATCATGCCCAGCGTCTTGCCCGCAAGCAATTTGTGTTCGACGCCGGCTTTTTGCAT
>CAMUZL010000162.1 GCA_947165185.1 uncultured Selenomonadales bacterium | reverse complement strand
TCGCATGAAAAAGTAAATTTCCGTTGTGACACGTGTAAACTCCGCCTTTTTTGTAAAGAAAATCCACGTGCGTTTGAAGTCGCGAACTCTCCAAAAAATTTTCGCGCAGATCGTCAATAATTTTCTGTTCGTCGTCCGTCAAAGCGTATCGATCGCCGTTTTTGTCGATTGTCGGGAAGTCCGAGCGCGTCAACTTGCAAATTTTGTCGCCGATTGCAACCGTCAAGTCGTCAAAATTTATTTTGTCGAGCAAAAGTCGATTGTCCATTTGAAATTCGGGATTTCGGCGAATTATTTGCCCTTCAAGCTTGAACATAATGATTAACATCGCAAATTCGGCGGCGCGAATCGGATTTTCGTCGGGATAAAGTTTCGACGCAAAAATTGTAAGCGGACGAAGTGAAATTCCGTATCCGCGCTCCAAAACGTCCGTGTTGTCGTAATGCAAGCTGTTTCGCACAACCGTCGCGATACAAATTTCGCTGCCGAGTGCCGCGCCCATCCAAACAACGTCGTGATTGCCCCATTGAATGTCGATTTCGGCGGGATAATTCAAAAGCAAATTCAAAATCGCGTCGGGACGGTCTCCGCGGTCGAAAAAATCTCCGACAAGGTGCAAACGGTGAACCGCCATGTTTTTTATCAAAATCGTGAACGCGTGGATAAAATCTTCCGCGCCGCCGACTTTGACAACCGAGCTTAAAAGTTTTTCGTAATAAATTTTCTGCGCCTCGTCTGATTCGGGGTGCGTGTTGAGCATTTCCAGAATCACTGTTTCGTAGCGATTCGGAATTAAATCGCGCATTTTGAACGACGGAAACTTAAAACTCATGAATTTTGCCAGTTTCAACAGCCGCGCAAGATTTTTTCGGTACCAAATCGAAGTTGCCCGCTCCTGCGATTTAATCTGCGCGATTTTTTCTTTCGGATAGTAAATCAGCGTGCAAAACTCGCCAATTTCGTCTTCGCCCATGTAGTCGCCGAAAATATATTCGACTTTTTCGCGAATCACGCCCGAACAGTTGTTGAGTATGTGCTCAAACAAATCAAATTCGCCGTGCAGGTCGCTCATGAAATGTTCCGTGTCTTTCGGCAAAAACAGCCGCGATTGCAGGTAAATCAGTTTTTCGTAGATGGATTCTTTCGTCGGATACTTTTCGGACAGAATTCGCATCAAACTTGCCGCAAAATCGTACTCATTCGCCATAAAATCATCTCCCTGCAGGCAGTTTAGCAAAAATTTTTCATAACGTCACTGATATTTTTCGTTGACGTGAACAAAAACTTTGCTAAAATATTTTCGGAGATGATTTTATGGGCGAAATTGAAATTGGCGATTATATAATCGAGTAGGACGACGAAAAAGCCGAATTGAACTGGAGAAAGCACAAAATTCATTTTGAAGACGCGGCTCGAATTTTTCTTGACGAAAACCGAATCGATTATTTCGACGAACTTCACAGCGACGACGAGGAACGTTGGAAAGTTATCGGCTTGGTTATGAATGTTTTGGTGGTAATTTATACCGAACGCGGCGAAAAATTGCGGCTTATTTCGGCTCGAAAGGCAGAAAAGGAAGAACAGGAGGAATATTATGGGCAGTATCAGGATTTATAAGGGAATGCCGCCGCTCACAGATGAACAAAAGCAGAGACTTGACGCATTATCAAAAATGACCGACGACGAAATTGATTTCAGCGATATTCCGCGCATGACAAAAGAAGAATTATCTAAATTCAGACCGTGGCGGCTCCGTCAACAAGAAAAACTGAATAAAAAAGCCAGCTGAACAAAAAACCCTCCGACTTTGTGTCGAAGGGTTTTTTTTATCATTTGTCGCCGTAATGTGTTCCGCATTGGGTTATTTCTAAGACTTCATTCTCAATTTTGAATATCAAACGGTTCTTTTCGTCGATTCGGACGCTCCACCAACCCGATTTGTCGCCTTTCAGCTGCTCCGGCTTGCCTATGCAGTTGTAACCGTTCCTGTCGATGTCTTTCAGCAGATTGTTTATCCGATTCAGCGTTTTTTTGTCCTGCTTCTGCCATTCAACATAACTCGACCACGCCATATCATGCCAAAGAAATTTCATTCTTCCACCTCAATCAAATCGTGTTCGTGCATGTTGCGTCCGTTTTTTGCGTCGTCGATTGCCTTTGAAAGTATATTTTGATTCTCTTCGCTCCAAAACGGATCAAGCCCAAAGTTCCCGCCGTATTTGAGATTATCCATTAACAATTTCATGCCGTCGATAAACTTCAAGCCCGTTTTTTCTTCAAATGTCTTTACGTCTTCGCTGTCAATCGTAAAATTTATTTGTTCAGTCATTTTTTATCACCTCGTAATAATTTTAGCAGAAAATTTTCCTCCGTCAACGAAAAAAAATACCCGAATTTATCGGGTAAAGTTTTGATGTTAAAATGGGGAAGATAAATTTAATAAAAAACCTCAGCAAATGCTTTTAAATATACTTGCGCAGACAACTTTACGGCATTTGTGAGGCGTTTGGTAATTTTTATTCAAGTCATGGCAGTTTTCATCAAAATTTTTGTGTTAATTGGGTTCGTGACGTTTTTTCAGCTCCTCCATAAGCTTTAAAAACGTTTCATCGCTGACGTAAATACTTCCAAAATCATCATCAGCCAAAATTTTGTCATCCGTGGTTGCAGAATCCTCATTATCGTTTGATTTGGTTGAATTCTCCCTTTCGTAACGATTAAAAACTTCCTTCATGCGGCAAAACATCCTTTAACACTGCAAATTTCGCTCAAAAACAAGCTATACCATTATAAAAAAAAAAATGGTTGTCAAGTGCTTTAACGAATATTTTTTCGGTTGATTTTTGCTGAAATATCAATTAAAATCCTGTCGAGGTGATAATTATGACTTACGAATTCACTAACGAGAAAGTCGGCGCGATGAAACTGCAACATTTCCACAACAACACCGGCGAAACGTTTCATATCGCCGGAATCGACGCGCAACAGCCCGATGCAAACGTCATAATCGGCGGAATCAATCAGTTGCTCGGTCTCGTCAATTTTCAGGACGAATACAATCCCGAATACGCGATAAGGACGGTGAATCAGAGTGTCAGCGTACAAGATTAACGTCACTGTCGAATTGCTTTATGAAGACGGCACAACGCGCAGTTACACATTTGAAAATGTCGGCAGTGAAGCACTTTCGAGCCTCAAAGCGAAAATTTTTGCCATAAACGCCAATCAAAACGACGAATACGCGAATTTCTACAATACTTTCGTTTCAAATGACGGCGCGAAGTTTTGGCGAATTTCTGCCGCGAAATATACCGCAATCGAAGAGGAGGTGATTTATGATGGCTAAAACGGTCGTCACACTTGAAATTTCGAGCGTTGACAGCGTCGATAAGAAGCACAAAACGAATATCAGCTACATAAATCCGCAAGCGACGAACGAACAAATCAAAGAATTTGCGCGGAAACTCATTTCGCTCACAAATGACATGTATCTCGGCGTTTCAAAGGTTACAAAGGAGGACGTGAGCTAAATGGCGGACAAAGTTAAACAAACGCAAAGTTTAATCATCGAAGTCAAATTTTTGGACGGCGACACGCGCACGATAACGCTCAGAAACCCGAAAAGCGACATCACGACGAGCGAAATTAGGGAACTTGAAACATTTTTGGAGACGAGCAAGATTTTAATCGGCGACAGAGACAGTTCGGACTTTTCAAAGATAAAAAAGGTCTTGAAACGCGATTCGTTCACCACGATACTTGATTTGGAAAGCGTTTGACAAAAAAATCAGCCTCGACACGAAGTCGGGGCTTTTTTCGTTGACGTGAATAAAAATTCTGCTAAAATGTTTTCGGAGATGATTTTATGGAAATTGAAACGCGAATTCATCCCGAAACAGGAGAAGTCTTGCACCGTGATGTTCGACCGTTTGAATTCACTTTCAGAGGCGAAAAAATAATTATCGACCAGCCCGGTTGGTATCCTGCCGATAATGACAACGGAATTTTTACTCAAGACGACATGAAAGTTGCCGGAAACGCATTGCGAGCTTTGAAAGCACGTCACGCAGAAAAATTACAAAACATTGCCGGTTGAACAAAAAAAATCAGCCTCGACACGAAGTCGGGGCTTTTTTTTATTGCAAATTTCGTTTTGCGCGACGTTTTTCGTTATCAAGCGTGACGCGGCGTTTCCACTCGGCAATTCGCTTGTCGCGGTCTTCGCCGACCATCACATAATACGGATTGACCATAAATTCGGTTTGCCCGTTAATAATCGTCTCATTTACAAGCAATTCATCTTCCAAATACTTCAGAGCCGACCAAACAGTTGATTTTCGCAACTTCAATTCGTCTTCAAGGTGTTTTTTCGTACATTTGAAGCCGCGAATAATATTTTCGTCATCTTGCGGTTGATTGAACGCCAAATAACAAAAAACACGCACGACCGAACACACGTTATGATTTTTAATGAACTCGGAACATCTTTCTGAACAAGTAACCATAAAAATCACCTCGCAAATAAAAAATCCGCTCAGATTTTAATCCGAACGAATTTTTTTGTCAAAAACTGTTTGAGCGCGGAATTTTCGTCTCGGAATGATTTCAAACCGATTTTGAACGTTCAAACTCAAAAATTTTTGGTGACTTAGTTCAATCGAACCTTAAGGTTTGATACAGCGAACCCTTGATTGTTTACCAATTTTTTGACGTGCTCCAAAATGACGGGGTGAACAGTACCAGCACGGTGAAAATTTCCAGGCGGCTCAAAAACATGAACACGCACGCGAATAATTTGCTTAAACTCGGCAGCAACGCATAAGTGCTTGTCGCGCCCGCAAGCCCGAAGCCCGGCCCGACGCTCGCCATTGTCGAAACGCTCACGCTCATTGCGTGCACGAAGTCAATCCCGTCGAACATCATCACCGCCGCGAAGCAAATATCCATAACGACGACCGCGAAGAAAAATTTTGCCGCGCCGTGAACAATATCCTCGTCGACGGGGCGTCCGCTCAATTTCACTTGCGAAATCAAATTCGGGTGAAGTTTTTGGCGAACAATCTGCACGACGAACTTAAACAGCAAAATAATTCGTGCCACTTTCAAACCGCCCGCAGTTGAGCCGGCACATCCGCCCAAAAACATCGTCATCATCAAAAAAACTTTCGAGATTGGCGGATAAGCGTCGAAATCGTGCGCAAC
>CAMUZL010000161.1 GCA_947165185.1 uncultured Selenomonadales bacterium | reverse complement strand
CGATTAAAACTTTTTTGCCGCCGACAAAATCTTTCAACGCGTCCGCCAAACTTTCAGCGACAAAATTTTTCGGGACAACGTCAGCCAAAATCCCGAAGTTCAAAAGTTTTTCCGCCGTCGACGAACCGATTGCCGCAACTTTATTCAGCGCACGCGAATCAAGCCCGTGAACTTTCAGCCGCTCGAAAAATTTTTCGACGCCGTTCGCGCTGGTGAAGATTATCCAGTCAAATTCACGAATATTTTTTATCGCCGCATCGATTTTCGCGAAATTATCCGTCGGAGCGGCGATTTTTATTGTCGGAGCTTCCAAAACTTCCGCGCCCAAATTTTTCAACGCACGTGAGAGTTTCGACGCCTGAGCACGCGCACGCGTCACCAAAATTTTTTTCCCGAATAAAATTTTCGTGTCAAACCATTTCAGTTGTTCGCGCAGGTTAACGACTTCGCCGACCAAAAATATCGCGGGCGGCTGAATTTTTGCATTCGGAGCGTCTTTTAACGTCGTCACGAAAACTTTTTGCGTCGATTTAGTTCCCCAACGAATAAACGCGGCGGGCGTTTCGGGATTTCGTCCGTGTTCGATGAGTTTGGCGACGATTTTTGAAATATTCGCGACGCCCATCAAAAAAATCAACGTGTCGACCGCCGTGGCAAGATTTTTCCAGTTGATGCTTGAAGTTTCTTTCGTCGGGTCTTCGTGACCGGTGACGACCGCAAAACTCGTTGCAATTCCGCGATGTGTGACGGGAATTCCCGCGTAAGCCGGCACCGCAATCGCGCTCGTGACGCCCGGGACAATTTCAAACTCCAAACCGTTTTCGCGCAAAAAAATCGCCTCTTCGCCGCCGCGCCCGAATACAAACGGGTCTCCGCCCTTCAAACGCACGACAATTTTATTTTTCCGCGCCTCGTCCACCAATAGTTGATTAATTTCGTCTTGCTTGAGCGTGTGAAGTCCCGCAGATTTTCCGACATAAATTTTTTTCGCGTTCGGACAGAGATTTAAAATTTCGTCGTCCGCAAGTCTGTCATAAATCACCACGTCCGCCGATTTTAAAATTTCCGCCGCCTTGAGCGTCAACAATCCGAAATCTCCCGCGCCCGCTCCGACAAGATAAACCATTTTCAGCCCTCCGAAAAATTTTTGCCGTGATTATATTTCGCGCGAGATTTTTTTTCAACGTCGAAACTCTCGGCGCACGGTCACAACAGCAAACAAAAAATCCCTCGTACAAATCGACGGGGGATTTTTTCGTACGGAAGTCAAGTCACCGCTGTCCCAAGAAATGATTGACGAACTGTTGAGCGGTGCGGCCGTTGCGTCCCGAATGAGACATTTCCCAGCGCAAACCTTCAAGCTTGAGTTTTTCTTCGTCGATTTCGACACCGTTTCGCTTCAACATGCTGCGAATTATCTCCAAATATTCGTTTTGCGTCGGCGCGTAGTAGTGAATTATCAACCCGAAACGATCTGACAGCGAAATTGTCTCGTTCGCGCTGTCATCGCGATAAAGTTCGTCCTGATCGTCGCCACGGTCGCGCCACGTTTCGCGAATCAAATGTCGCCTGTTGCTCGTCGCGTAAATCAAAACATTTTCGGGACGAGATTCGACGCCGCCTTCAATCGCGGACTTCAAATGTTTGTATTCGGCTTCGGATTCGTCGAAAGAAATATCGTCGAGAAAAATTATAAAACGTTTGCTCATGAATTTTCGCAGCGTCTTCATGATTTCGGGCAAATTTCGCAACTGCGGCTTGGTAATTTGCACGAGTCGCAGACCTTTGGCGTAAAATTCGTTGACGAGAGCCTTAACGCCCGAAGATTTTCCGGTTCCGCGTGCGCCGACGAGCAAAACATTGTTCGCGGGCTTGCCGTCGACAAAAGCAGTCGTATTTCCAAGCAAAAGTTCCTTTTGATGCGCGTAACCAATCAAATCGTCCAGCCGAATCGTTTCAAAGTGACGAATTCCGACCAGATTTTTCGTTTCTGCGTCCCAACGAAACGCACGATACGCCGCAATGTCGCCGAAACCGAATCGGCGATAGTGTTCGATGAAAGTATACGCCATTTCGGGCGCGCCTTTGAGATTTTCGAGTCGACGACGCAATTCGTTGAAAGATTCGTTTTGATTTTCGGCTGTCGGTTTGTAATCGTTGAGAATTTTTAATTCGCTCGTGATTTCTCCGCGCAGAATCGGCAACAAAATTTCAACGTCGCGTTTAAAAATTTCGCGCAGACTTTTGCCGATTTTTCCGCCCTGCATTTCGATTGACGTTGAAATTAAATTCGGCTCGTGCGCAAGCAAATAAATCAGATAAGTTCGATACAAATTGCCGCTCAAGCCCAAACGTTCGGCGCGTTCGATTAAACGTGCAGAAATTTTAAATTCGTCCGTCTCTCCGCCGAAAATTTCTTCGTCAAGCAAATTTCGGCAGACAATCAGTCCGTTTAAGTCCATTTTTAGCTTCCTTTCGTCAAAATAAATTCGTCCAAAGCAATTCCGTCGACTGTTTGCGCTCTCAAACGGATTTTTTCCGCGTCAACGTCCAAAACAATGAAACTTTCCGGTTCTTCGCGCAAATTTTTAAAGCAAACGTCATCAATTTCGGAATTTGGCTCAACATATTTCTGATCTCCCGCCCGTCCGCATAAAATGTAAGTCGTGCCGCGTTCGGATTTTTTTTGCGCAAAAATTTTCCCGCGATTCCTGTACGTGTGCAAATGTCCCGTGAAAACCAAATCAATTTCCAGTTCGTCGAACAGATTCAAAAATCTTTCGGCAATATCGTTGAATTTGTCTTGCGCGTAGTCGTAAATGTCTTTGTGCATGAAAACAATTTTCCACGGGCGATTGACGTTTGCGGCATCATTTCGCAAAAAATATTCCTGCGCGTCTTGAAGTTTCGGCTTAAATTTTTCCAGCTCGGCAAATTGCGTGTTCAAAATAAAAAAATGCGCCGCGCCGTAATCGAACGAATAAAAATAGCCGTCAAAATCTTTCGCGCCGTTGTCGGGCAAGACGAATTGATTCAGATAACCGGTCGGCAACGCGTTAAACCAATCGACGCCGTAACATTCGTGGTTGCCCATGACGGGAGCGAAAATTCTGCCCGAAAAAATTTTCGTCGCCGCAAGGTGCCACGCCCGCCACTGGTAATCCGCCTCGCCGTTGTCGACCAAATCGCCTATCACGGTGAAAATTTCGGCTTCGGGATAACTTTCGGCGGCAATTTCGGCAGTTCGACGCCAAACTTCATAATGCTCGCACTGCGAATCGGCAAAAATCAGCATTTGAAACGCTCCGTCGCCCGAAGTTCGCAAATTTTGCCACGAAGTCGCCCGCTCGTCCGCAACAATTCGGAATTTGTATAAACTTTCGGGCTTGAGATTTTCCAGCGCGCACGAAAAAATTTTTTCACGCTGAACGACTTCGGCAAAATGCGCAAAGTCATCACCGACAAGTTTATATTCGACCAAAAAATTTTCTTGCGAATCGGCTTGCCACATCAACCTTCGCGACGTGCGTGAATCTTTCGTGACAATCTGTCGCAAAAATTTTACGCTCGTCAGCGGCTTGTAACCGTCGTTTGGCGTGTGAAGTTCGTCTGCTTCGGCGATTTTCGGGAAAAAATTTCCCAAACCGAGTGCGATTAACAGTTTCAGGAAAAATCTGCGGCTCATTTTAAACCTTTCGCGAGACGTTCAAAAAATTTTTCGGGCAAGCGGCAAATTTTCCCGTCGTGCGTGAAAACATTCGTCGAATTGCCTTCAACGAGGATTTTTTCTTCGCCTTGCCGACGAATTTCATAACGGAATTGCATTTTCGCACGCGTCAAAGCTTCGGCGATTGTTTTTATTTCCAAAACGTCATCAAACAGCGCGGGCGCATGAAATTTCGCGTTGACTTCGACTATCGGAAATAAAATTCCGTCGCTCATCATTTCGTTAAGCGAAATTCCGATTGCCCGCAAAAATTCCACGCGTCCCGTCTCGAACATGCGAATATAATTTGAGTGGTGCACGACGCCCATTGTGTCCGTGTCAAAAAATTTCACGCGCTCAGTTATCGTCAAAATCATTTTCAAGCCTCCGTTTCGGCGAAACTATATCACATTGCCGCGAACTGTGCTATAATTTTTCAGGGACAAGGGAGAAGGGAGAAGGGAGAAGGGACAAGAACTTGAGCGGAACTTTGTATCTGTGCGCGACGCCGATAGGAAATTTGGACGACATGACTTTCCGAGCGATAAAAATTCTGCGCGAAGTGGCGATAATCGCGGCAGAAGACACGCGCCACACGCGAAAACTTTTGACGCATTTCGATATTCACACGCCGATGATTCGCTTTGACGAAAATTGCAAGTCAATCGTCGGCGAAAAAATTTTATCGCAACTTCAGGCGGGCGAATCGATTGCGGTTGTCAGTGACGCGGGCTTACCTGCAATTTCAGACCCGGGCGCGGAACTCGTCAAGCTTGCAGTCGACGCGGGCATAAAAGTTTCGCCGATACCGGGCGCGAACGCCGCATTGAGCGCGTTAATTTGTTCGGGACTCGATACGTCGAAATTTTTATTCGCGGGCTTTGCTCCGAAGACGAAAAAAAATCGCCGCGAATTTTTACAAAAACTTTCGGGCGTCGACGCAACAATAATTTTTTACGAGGCACCGCACCGATTGAGGACTTTTTTAACGGAACTGGCAGAAATTTTCGGTGAACGCGAAATAGTTTTGGCGAGAGAGCTTACAAAAGTCCACGAAGAGTTTTTGCGCGGAAAAATCGGCGATTTGCTTGAAAAAATGCCCGAACCACGCGGCGAATACGTTGTATTGGTTGCGGGAAGTAAAATTTCAGCCGAAATTCCGCCCGACGAAAATATTTCAGCCGTCGTCGAAAAATTTATGGCGGACGGTCTCGACAAAAAATCTGCAATGCGCGAGGCGGCAAAAATTTTCAACGTCAGCCGCCGCGAAATTTATAATAAGCTTTTGAGCTTAGAGCTTTAAGCTTTAAGGAGAACGACGCTCAAAACTTAAAGCTCAAAGCTTAAAGCTTAAAGCTGACAACGGAGGGCATCCAATGAAAAAATTTTACATCACCACGCCGATTTATTATCCGAGCGCGAAATTACACATCGGGCACGCTTATTGCACGACAATCGCCGACGCAATCGCACGTTACAAACGTCTGGCGGGCTTTGAAGTTTTTTTCTTGACGGGCAGCGACGAACACGGGCAAAAAATTCAACGCACCG
>CAMUZL010000160.1 GCA_947165185.1 uncultured Selenomonadales bacterium | reverse complement strand
GTGTTCGTGTCGCGCTGGAATTTCTTCAGCTTGCGAACTGCCTCGTCAATGCCCAGCTTCGTTGATTCGCGTCCCGTCGGCATGATTTGCAAATAATCTAGGCAGACGACGGGGGCTTTCGCCTTGTCCGTGCACAGCGGGCGCAGGAGATTGAGCAGGTCATCAACGGTTTCGTCCTGCAGTTCAAAGACATTGAAGTTGAGATTGGTCGCAACGAATCCCGCGACGATACCTTTGAGTTCGGCGGAAGTCCCACCTTTGCGAATCTGCGCGGCGGTCAGCTTGGTTGTCGGGTCACGCTTGAACAGTTCACGCGCAAGTGATTTGGAGTAGAGTTCGAGGCGGCTCATTTCGTACGTGCAGTAAATGCAGATTTCGCCATTGTTGGCGAGCTGATTGAGAAGTTGCCAGCAAAACGTAGTTTTTCCCGCTGCAGGCGTCGCGCCAATGACATAAAGCCCCGGCGTGAAGAACTGTACCTCGTCGATGTTGTCGAATCCGGTTTTGCGGTCGGCGTATGCTTTCAAGTCTTCAACATCACCGTCGAACAGGTCGGAAAAATAATCGGTGAAGGAAGATTTATTTGACTGTGTTGATGCCAGACGAATCTCGTCCAAAATAATTTGGTGCTCGGTAATAAGGTCGACCGGCGACACCATGCCGAATTGCGCTTTTTGAGTGAGCTCTTCACCGGCAAGCATCAACCGGCGAAAGTCCGATTTTTCTTTGATGATTTTGGCGTGCGACACTGCGTATGCGTTGGTGTGAATCGACATTTCGACGGAAATCAAATACGCCAAGTCGATTTTGCCTTTGTCGGCGGTTTTATTGATTTCTTCCAAGATGGCCAAACTGTTGGACTGATTGCCCTGCTCGTACATTCGCACGATTGTTTGGAAAATGATTCGGTGTTCGGGGCGATAGAAATCCTCGGCGGAAACGATATTGATGACCTTCGGAATGACTTCGCCGCGTCGAATGAGCATGGCACCGAGCAGTTGTTTTTCCATGTCAATGTTGCAGGGCTGTTCGTCATTTTGATTCATAACAATTCACCTCGCAAAAATTTTCGGAACAACGAAAAAGACGACACTCACCGTACTGGTGAATGCCGTCTTACTGTTTCTTTCAGAAAGTCTTGCAAGATTTTTCGCTTTAGCTTATACTGCTCCCGTAAAAACGAGAATTACCCTGCTTGGGCGTTTTATCTCATGACGGTTAATCTAAGCGAATAAGTCTTAAGCTTTAGTGAAGTAGCTATTCACCAAAGTTCTTGGCTCTCTGGCAGATGACAGCGAATCATTCACCAGTTGGCTCTGCGGTGCCTAGGAAACACCGTAGAGCTTTTCGCGTTTATTAGGGTCGTTCTATATCGCGTCCCCTATAATTTCAAATGTTTTCGGATTAATTCGCCGCATTTGCGAGAAACCCTTTACCTTAGGGGTAAATATTTATCAAGTATTTCTTGTACCTCTTCATCCGAAGCAGTTTTGGGATTTAAATCTATTTGAGGCGGTAATATTTCCCAGTCTCTACATTTAGGGTTAGGGTAGCGAATATCATTGTCATAGCTAACAGCGTACTCGTCAACCAATTTGGCAAGTGCAGTGAAAGAGTATTTGTGCTTCCTCATGTTACTGTCTATAAAGCTTTGACACATGAGCCCTGAATTTAAAAGTCCTTGGACAAAATAACTGTACTCGAACTCTTTGGAAGATATATTTTTCCCAAGAAATTCCAAATCTTCGTAAAGAGTGCTTGTTATGAGGTCACAGATACGAAAATACTCCGATGATGTTATAAAGTCTGCCAGTAAACAACGAGTTGCATTGATGAAATACCGGATTTTCTTCTTTGTATCTGTTCTATCAATTAACGTTATAAGTCTTTCTGCATTTTCCCGCTCCGTACCGTTTTCAGAAAGCTTGGCACGAAATATCGCACGATCTTCATCACTTAAATTAATGCCGTCAAGAAACATACTCAATTTAGTCCAAAATATTTGTTCACGAATGAAAAACGGAGAATTGATGACAGCTTCAAAGCATTTTTCAAAGGCCACCGGATTGCCAAAAAGTGCGTTGATAATATTTTCAACAACGTTTCTCGCGGGATTTTTGACATTGTAAAAAAAGCGTTTAACCGTCTCTATACGCGTTTCAATGTTCATTGTGCAATCCTCTTCTCAAAGATTCATCCGCATTTCGCGATATATGATGTTGCCGAGCGCGTGCATGAAGACATTGTATTTTGCAACGTCTCCAAACAGTGTGGCATAAGCGTCTTGCGCTTCCATGTAGCTGTTCTGCGCGGCTGTCCCGAACGCTCTCGGAAAGATGCTTTCTGCGAAAATCTGCGGATCGCTGGTTCTTGCCATGGTCTGCAATTTGGTATCGCCCATAAGTTTTGTCCAAAGCGTTGACAACAAGACCTTGTCGGCCTCGGTGAATTTTCCCTTGTACTGCTCGTTTATCTTTTTGATGACTTCGTCGAGAGGGGTTTTTTCTTCGGGCTTCGACGAACCGGTTGCCTCGGCAGGTGTGTAAGTGCCCGTTTCGTCCTTCAGTGCGATTGCTCCTTTAAAAGTATTCTGCAACTTGTAATATTCAAGCTGCAACTTGTCTTCGAGGTCAATCATCTGCGTTGGCTCAGGCGGGATAAGCTTCAGCAAATAGCTCAAAAAAACATACTCCTTGTGCAAGTCTTCATCAAACATGCGCACGACCTGCGAAACATACCCGTACCACTTAATCAGGTTGCGACATTGGCGGCGAAAATTATAACGCTCGTCGGGAGTCAGCTTGTTATAGCGGTCGGCGACAGGTTTCAAAATGGCGGTCATGCGTCCCATTGAACGCGAATTTTGCTTACCGCGCTTGAAATATTCGGCGGCAAAAGCAACAATGTCGTCGTCGGAATAAACCGCATAGCCGCGCAGATCTTTTTGCACCCGATAGAGCAAGTCGGTATTAATCTCGCGCTCCAACATGGTTTCTTGATAGAACGGCTGAAACGCGTCCCGAATATCTTCCTGCGAATTTATGAAGTCCAAAACAAATGTGTCGGTCTTGCCTTGACAGGTACGGTTCAGCCGCGAAAGAGTCTGTACCGCTTTGACGCCGCGCAATTTCTTGTCGACAATCATCGTGTGTAACAACGGCTCGTCAAAACCCGTCTGATATTTTTCCGCCACGATAAGAATGTTGAAGTTTTCGTGGAATTCGGCTTTGGTCTGCGCTTCGCCAATGTGACTGCCGTCTTTGCGGACGTTCAATTTCGCTTCAGTGTACTCCGCGCCGCCGTCATTGACCGAGCCGGAAAACGCTACCAGAACACCAACATTGTAACCGTTTTCAGCAATGTAACGCTTGCACTCGTGATAATAGCGAACCGCCGCCAGCCGCGAAGACGTAACGACCATCATTTTGCCGCGACCGCCGATTTTGTTCCGCGTCGTTTCCAAATAAGTTTCGATAATAATTTGCGTTTTTTGGCTGATGTTGTACGGGTGCAACTCTTCAAACTTGCGAATCAGCTTTGCGGCGCGAGAGGCGGGCACGTCGGGATTGTCCGCAATCGTCTTGGCAATCTTGAAGCAGGTGTCGTACGTCATGTAATTTTGCAGAACGTCCAAAATGAATCCTTCTTCGATAGCCTGCCGCATTGAATAAATGTGGAACGGGTGAAAACTGCCGTCTTCGTGCTCCGTGCCGAACATTTCAAGCGTCGTCGCTTTCGGCGTCGCTGTAAACGCAAAGAACGAAAGATTTTTGTGCTTGCCGTGAGTAATCATCTCCCGAACGAGTTTGTCGGTCGGGTCAATGTCCTCTTCGGCTTTGCCTTCAATTTCGGCATATTCGCGCAGCGCGTCTTCGGTGTCCGCCAACGCCGCTTTTAACTTCAAGGCTGAAGAGCCGGTCTGCGAA
This sequence comes from uncultured Selenomonadales bacterium, assembly GCA_947165185.1. GTDB lineage: Bacteria > Bacillota > Negativicutes > Selenomonadales > Selenomonadaceae > Quinella. The sequence continues at coordinate 1,375 of CAMUZL010000160.1, read as the reverse complement.
GAGTGCGCCTCGTCAACAATGACGGCAAAATTCTTGCCTTGAGTGCTGTCCACTTCCTGATATATGACGGGAAATTTCTGCAACGTGGTCACGATTATGCGAACACCGGCGTTAATGGCGTCGCGCAGGTCGCGGCTGTTTTTGTTTTCGCCGATTGTCTCCACCGTGCCCAACGTGTGATCAAAACTTGAAATTGTCGCCTGCAACTGCGCGTCGAGAACCGTCCTGTCGGTAACGACGATAACGCTTGCGAAAATGGCATTGTTGTCTTTGTCGTGCAGGGACGCAAGCCGATACGCCGTCCACGCGATTGAATTCGATTTGCCGGAGCCCGCCGAATGCTGAATCAAGTAGTTGTGACCTGCGCCGTGTTCAGTGACGTGCGTTATCATTTTCCGCACAACGTCCAGTTGATGATAGCGCGGGAAGATTAGCCGTTTATTTTTGGTGACCGTCTCGGTGCCGTCGGGCTGAAGCTGTTTTTCTTCCGTAACCTGCAGGTGTATGAACTTCTGCAGAATGTCAATCATGCTGTCTTTCTGAAAGACCTGCTCCCAAAGATACGCCGTCGGATAGCCGTTCGAGTTGGGCGGATTGCCTTTGCCGCCGTCATGTCCCGCGCCGTTGCTGCCTTGATTGAACGGCAAAAAATACGTGTTCTTGCCCGCAAGCTCCGTCGTCAGCCAAACTTCCGTATGGTCAACGGCGAAATATCCCAGAATCCGTTTGTTGAATTGGAAGCAAATTTCTCGCGGGTCGCGGTCATACATCCATTGCCTTTTAGCGTTGTCGACGTTCTGCCCGGTGTACTGATTTTTCAGCTCAAACGCAAAGACGGGAATGCCGTTGAGCACAAGCACCATGTCAACGCTTTTGTTCGTGTCCGCGCTGTAATGCCACTGCCGATAGCAGGCGACGTGATTTCGAGCGTAGAGAGCCGCCGCCGTCTGATTTAGCGTTGATTCGGGCTTGAAGTAACAAACGCGAAAAATGATGCCGCGATGCTTGAAGCCGTGGCGCAACACCGAGACAAGCCCGCTCATATCGCAAGCAGTGTTAAAAATTTCACATAACTTTTTGACTGTGCCGACCTTGTTGACGTTCTCGAACCGCGCCCATGCTTTCGGCTGTGTCTTGCGGATAAAGTCAATCAGCGTGTTGACATACAAGCCTGACTTCGCGTCGTAAGTGTCAGTGCCTTTGACGTAGCCGCCGGCGGGCGACAAAAATGCCGCTTCGATGTCCGATTCAAACTGCTTTTCGTTCGTGGCGTCAATGCTCACGTCGGCACCTCCTTTTTGCCCGTGACGTACTCAAAGATCAGCGATTTCTTGAGGCTCTCAAGCTCCGACACAAGCCGGTTTTTCTTCGCAAC
>CAMUZL010000159.1 GCA_947165185.1 uncultured Selenomonadales bacterium | reverse complement strand
CTATGAGTTTTTCATCTGTTGCACTTAGATTGTACATTCGAGCAAGCAAAGAAAAGTTGATTAAAAAAATCCGATTAACGAATCAGCCGAATCGAAACGATAACGCACGATATTTTTTCAACAAATCCCGTGCGTCAACCTGCGCGAAATAAATTCGTTGGCTACGAAAAAATTTTCTGCTATAATCTTTCGCCGAAAGAGTAATCGTTTGTAACTGGTGGTGATTTTATTGCAGATAAAAGTTTTCAAAGCGGGCAACATGAAAGACGCGATGGCTGCCATGAAAGCCGAACTCGGCGAAGACGCCGTAATATTGCACAGCAAAAAATATAAGGAAGGCGGCCTGCTCGGTATCGGCAGTCGCGAGGTTGTGGAGATCACCGCTGCGGTTGAGGAAACTTCCATGCCCAAAAGACCCGAACCGCCGCGCATTACTCAGCAAATTCCGCGCCCGACTGTTGCGCCCAATTCACTTTTGACGCGTTACAAAACCGACGGCACCGCGCAAGCCGTAACGAACGCAGAACGTAACTTTGACTTGCAAAACGAACGCGAAGAACTTCCGCGAACGCGTCCGACGCTGTTCACGGAAAATGTTTCGCGCACAACGCAGGCTGACGGGCTTGCCGAAAAAATTTCCGCGCAAAAAAAACCGTCGTTGATTCAAGTTGAGCCGCCAAAACAATCTTTTGACGACATGTTGAGAGCCGCGCAGGAAGAATCCGTCATGGTCGACTTGCAACCCGTTGTTAAGGGACAAGGGACAAGGGACAAGGGACAAGTTTTGACACCTGAAGCCCTCAAAGAAATTCAACCAATCGCGGAACCGGAGCCGATTGAAGAAATTCAACCGCCCGTCACGGAAACTGCGCCCGTTGAAGAAATTCAACCGCCCGTCACTAAAATCGAAACGGTTGCGGAATTTGAATCCGTCGAAGAAATTCAACCGCCCGTCGCGGAAACTGAAAACGTTTCGGAAACCGACCCCGCCGAAGAAATTCAATCACCCGTCGCGGAAACTGAAAACGTCACGGAATCTGCGCCGATTGAAGAAATTCAACCGCCCGTTGCGCAAACCGAAAACGTCACGGAATCCGAACACGTCGAAGAAATTCAACCGCCCGTTGCGCAAACCGAAAACGTCACGGAATCCGAACCCGTCGAAAAAATTCCGTCGCCCATCGAAGAATCTGCACAACCCGTTGCGAAATCCGAACCCGTCAAGGAACAAACGCAACCAACGCAACAATCGCAAGGCGTCACGCCCGAACAACTCGCGCAGACACAAGCGATGATTTTGGCGCAGTTCAACCAAATGCAAATGATGCAACAGGCGGCACTCGCTCAAGCACAGGCGAACGCGCAGGCTCAAGCTCAAGCAACCGAACAGCTCCGACTTCAACAACAGGCGGCACTTCAAGCGCAGGCACAAGCTCAACAGGCGCAGGCGCAAGCTCAAGCACGGGCACAAGCTCAATCGCAAGTTCAAACTCAAGCGCAACCGTCCGACCCGCAGAGCGAAGACAAAATCAAACGGCTCGAAGAAGAAATTTCGCACATGAAAGCACTGCTCGCCGAAGTTTTGGGACGCGAACCGAAAAAAGGCAACATTTCCCTGCACGAAGCTTTGAAACTTCAGGAAGTCGACGAGGAAATTTTGACGGAAATGGCAACGCAGGCCAACGCGGGCGACACGCTCGTCGACATCCACGCGCCGACCGCAAAAGCCACGTTGATTAATTATCTGAACGAACACATAAAATTTTCCGACGGCGTCAAATTAAATCGTCACGGCGTGAGAATTGCCGCATTGCTCGGAACGACGGGCGTTGGGAAAACCACGACGCTTGCGAAAATCGCCGCGAAATTCGTCCTTGAACAAAAAACAAACGTCGCACTGATAACCGCAGATACTTATAGAATTTCCGCCGTCGAACAGCTCAAAACTTATTCGGACATTTTGGAATTGCCGCTTGAAATCGTTTACAGTCCCTCGGAACTTGCTTCGGCTTTGGAACGGCACCGCGATAAAGAACTTATTTTAATCGACACGGCGGGACGCAGTCAGCACAACGAATATCAAATGCGCGAACTGGAAGAATTTCTGCGCGTCAACCCGCGAATCGAAAAGCATTTGGTTATCAGCGCGACAACGAAATTCACCGACGCCCGCCAAATTATGAATAAATTTTCCAAAGTCGAACCCGACAGAATTATTTTCACGAAAATCGACGAAACGGGCAGTCTCGGCATGATTATAAATCTTTTGCGCGACAACAAATATTCGCTGTCGTATTTGACCACGGGGCAGAGTGTCCCCGACGACATTGAGCGGGCAAGTTCCGATATTTTGGCGAATCTTTTGCTCAAGAAAGTCGAAGAGTTACGAGGGATTTAAAAATGTCTGACCAAGCATCAAGGCTGAGAAATTTGGTTGAAGAACGCGCCGAAGAGGAAGCACAGGAACGCACAATCGGCGAACTTTATTTCGGTGTGTCGGAGGACACACGCGTTATCGCGATAACCAGCGGCAAAGGCGGCGTCGGCAAAACGAATCTCGCCGTCAATCTTGCGGTCGCTCTGCAACTTTCGGGCAAGCGCGTCATGTTAATCGACGCCGATATCGGCATGGCGAATGTCAATCTTTTGATGGGCTCGGTGACGAATCGCAGCTTGATTGATCTTTTGGACGACGAAGTTCAGCTTGAAGACGTGGTCGAAGACGGCGTCGCGGGCGTGAAATATATTTCCGGCGTCGCGGGCATTGAAGCGGCGTTGAATTTGAATCGCAACGAACAGAAAAAACTTCACAAAAAACTTGGTCGCTGTTCGGAAATGGCTGACATAATTTTGATTGACACGGGCGCGGGCTTGAATCGCAACGTCATCGAATTCGTTTTGGCGGCGGAAGAAGTTCTGCTCGTCACCACGCCCGAACCGACTTCGCTTGCCGACGCTTACGCGGTTATCAAAGCTTACACGACTTACACGGAGCGGCGAAACATTAAACTTGTCGTCAACCGAATTCGCGACGAAGAGGAATGCGAAGACGTTGCCGAAAAAATTAATCAGACGACGAAAAAATTTCTGGAGCTGACGATTGAAACGCTCGGTTACATTTACGAAGACAAAAACGTTCGCGAGTCCGTGCACCGTCAAGAACCGTTCGTTATCGTCAATCAAGATTCTGCGGCGTCGCGCTGTATTTTTGAACTTGCGCGAAGTTTATTGAGCGGCGAAAAAATGTCGCCCGTTTCCAGAGGTTGGCGCGGCTTCCTCGACAGATTGTTCGGATATTAAACGACAAACAAAAATCCCCGTCACAATTCGGCGGGGAATTTTTTAGTTCGCGGCGATAATGTCGGAATGTTGACAACGACACGTCGCGACAACTGTTCCGCCGCTTTTAAAGTGGTCGGGGAAATTTTTTTGTGTGTGATGAATTGTTTACTCGAAAATGTTGTGCTTAACGCGGTCATGTTCTTCGGATTTTTTCGCGTCATTCCAGCGGTCTGTCGTTCCGACGAGATACAATTTGTTATCGCCGAGCTTTTTATCTCGACTTCTGCAAGTCGCCCTGCAGTTCAGCATATCTTTTCACGCTTTGCCGTGCGTGGCGCGGTCTCGTGGATTTATTATCACAAAATCTATGCGTTGCCCCTGAACTTCGTCCGTGAAGTCCTTCGGTTCGGGTTGTCTCAAAGAGAGTTTCCCGCTTAATACCGCGCTGTTCACCGTCGACTTCATGCGGCTTGTCGGCGGGGGGCTATCGGTTCGCCCGTAATTCGTCGGATGCGTTCAAATTTTTCGCCGCGAGCAGTGTAACTCACGTCAACATTGCCGTCGTCGCACGCCTTGACGATAATCGTCTTGACGGGGTCGGCGACACGTTCGCGAACGTAGCTGACGTAATTGGCGGCCTCTTCGCGGGTGGCGTCGTCCAGACCGACAAAAGAAACTTTCACGCCGTCAACAATCATAAAAATCACTTCCTCAGTTCAATTTTTTTATCCTCAGGCAAATCGAGCGTGCGAATCGGGAACGGAATGTTGATGCCTTCTTCGTCGAAACGTATCTTGATTGCCTTAATGAATTCGTGCTTCAAAATGTATTGCTTGGCGAAATTATGCACGTGCAGATAAGTGTTAAAGTCAATCGACGAATCGTTGAAAGCCTGATAACGGACGAACGGCGCAAATCGGCTTCTGTCCTTGCCGTTTTCGTCGAATTCCGGTTCGTAGCCGTCAATTTCAATCTGCAACTTGCGGGCAACTTCAATCGTCACGCGTTCAACGTGCGCAAGGTCGCTCTCGTAACCGACGCCAATCGGCACAACTACAACAATGTCCTCACGCGGTTGCGAATGATTCGTTATGACGGAAGTGGCGATAACCTTGTTCGGGATGACTACAACGTTGCTTTCGGTCGTAGGCATTACCGTGATATATCGCCAGTTGATGTCGGTCACGCGCCCTTCGGCACCCGTGGAAAGTTTGATGTAATCGTTGACGCGAAATTGTTTTGAAACAATTATCTGCAGTCCCGAAAAAACATTTTCCAGCGTTTCGCGCAAACCAAAAGCTATCGCCATACTGCCGACGCCCAATGTTGCCATAATCGGCGCAACCGAAATGTTGAAGTAGTCCAGCACAATCAGCGCACCCGACGCGTAAATCGCCACGCGGAAAATCGTATCAAGCAACGTCGATTGCGTCATGTCGCTTGAGCCGGAAAACTTCAGCCGAATGAAACCCGACAGCGTCCGCTCACAAACCCGCGTCAACGAAAAGATAATGACCGTGAACAGCACGTAAGAAAAAACTTTGTCGAGGCTTTCGGGCAAGTCCGACGTTTGGACGCTCCAATAAAGACCAATCACCAGACACAGCGAAATCGGCACGCCTTTCAGTGCGCGAAAAAAAAGCTCCATCAGCTCCGAGTCGCTCGCTTCGACTTTCGCTTCAAGTTTTTTCGTCAACATGCGATTGAGCACAATGCCCACAATCAGCGAAACGGACAAAATGCACGCGACGATAATTAAATCGTCCACCACGGTTGACCAGGCAATATTTTGAAATAAATCCAACCAAAACACCTCTTGCTTGAAAAAAATTTTTCGACGTTGTATCATTGCCCGCACACGGAAGGAGTTGGCAACAATGAACGAAGTTTTAATCGAAGGAAAACGCTTGAGATTGCGGCGGGCGAACGAAACGGATTTGAATTACATCATGACTTTGCAGTTCGCGCCGGAGAATTTGAAATTTATCGTGCCGTTCGACGAAAATTTTCAGCGCGAAGTCATTGCGGGCGACGGCTCGGAAAAATTAAACGTCATCATCGAAGAACTTGACGGCACCCGCGCAGGTTATTTTTTGCTCAGGGAACTTGA
>CAMUZL010000158.1 GCA_947165185.1 uncultured Selenomonadales bacterium | reverse complement strand
CTGCCACGTCGAAAATAAATTTCCTGCCCGCCTTGTACGGCACGACGCGGAAATCGTGCAACGTCAATCGCCCGTCAATGTTCGCCAAAAGTTTTTGCGCCTCGGAGCGGAGCAAGTCGAAAGTTTCATCGCCGACGACAACGGGGTCAACGTGAAGCGTCGCCGAAATTCCGAAACGCGAACGCAGTTTTCGCTCAAGGCGATCTATAATTTCGTGCGCGGTCAATAAATCAAGCGCGGCGGACATTTCCACGTGCATTGAAACGAAAATTCTTTTCGCGCCGTAGCTGTGAACAATCACGTCATGGACGCCCAAAACTTCGGGCGTGTCCGTGACGATTTTTTTCATGTCGCGCAAAAGTTCGGGGTCGGGACTTTCGCCGAGCAGAGGATTTAAAATTTCTTTCAGTGACGCAAAACCGCCGCGCAGAATAAATGCCGACACGAAAATTCCCGCGCCGCCGTCAATGTTCACGCCGAAATTTAAGTACACGGCAACGGAAATTATGACGACGAAAGTTGCAAGGCAGTCGGTGAAGCTGTCCAAAGCCGCCGCGTCCAGTGCCGCCGAATTTATTTTTCGCGCCGCGTGTCGGTAAAAAAATCCCAGAAAAAATTTTGCCGCAACGGATAAAGCCAACGCGATTAAAGTTATCATGTCGACGGACAAATTTTCCGGCTCAAGAATTTTTTCTGCGGAAGTGTACAGCAAATGCCCGCCGACAAGAATCATCGCGGCGGCAACGAACAAGCCCGCAAGATATTCCGCCCGCCCGTGCCCGAAAGGATGTTCGGCGTCGGCAGGTTTGGCGGCAATGCGAAATCCCGCCAGCATAATCGCGGAAGTTCCCATGTCCGAAATATTATTGAACGCGTCGGCGACAATGGAAATCGCGCCCGTCATCAAACCGAGTGCAAGCTTGACGACCGACAGCAATAAGTTGACAGCAATACCCGCGAAGCTGACAAATTGCCCGTAGCCTTCGCGCGTTGATAGATTAAAAATTTTCATAGGGATTTTTCAAGCGCGTTGAACAGTAAAATATTTTCTTCCCGCGAACGAATCGGCAACGTGACGTTGCATCCAATTTGTTAAACCGCTCAATTATCAATCGTTGTCGCCGCATGTCAACTGTCAAGAAATTTTTCCAGCGCGTTGAACAGCAAAATATTTTCTTCCCGCGAACGAATAGCCGTCCGCAAATAACTGCCGTTGAGTCCCAAAAAGTTTTCGCAACTCCTCAGCAAAATTTTTTCGCCGCGCAGGGTATGCAAAACTTTTTCGGCTCCCGTAATCGTGTCGAATTTGAGCAGGACGAAATTTGCCGTCGGCGGGAAAAAATGCACGCCGTACAGTCGGTCAAGTTGTTCGGTGAAAAATTCTTTTTCGGTCGACAGCCAAGCCCGCGTTCGTTGAAAAAAATCTTCGTCGGTTAAAGCCGCCGCACCCGCTTTTTGCGCCAAAAAATTTACGTTCCAAACGTCCTTTGACAAATTGAGTTTACGCGCCAAATTTTCTTCGACGACGGCAAAGCCCAATCGCAAGCCGGGGATAGCGAAAATTTTCGTCAGCGACTGCACGACGGAAATTTTTTCGGACACGAATTTTCGCACGGATTCCGCGTCAATAAAGTCGATAAAAGATTCGTCGACCAAAACTTTCGTAACCTGCGCGAGCCGTAAAATTTTTTCCGCGTCGATTAAATTGCCCGTCGGATTGTTGGGACGCCCGATTATCACGCAATCGAAATTTTTTGCTATGTCAATCAGCGCGTCAATGTCTATGGAAAAATCGTCCGTCGCGTCCGTCACGAAAAATTTCACGTCGCAACCGGCCGCACGCGCCGCCCGTTCGTATTCGACGAAACTCGGCACGGGAATCAAAACTTTTGCGGGACGCGTCGCGTTCAGGTACAGATAAAAAAATTCCGACGCACCGTTGAGCAAAACCAAATTTTTTTCGTCCACGCCGTAACGCTCAGAAATCGCTCGCTTGAGTTCGGTTGCGTTCGGGTCGGGATAATTCACCACGCCGCGCAGATTTTCCGTCAACGCCCGAAGAATTTTTTCCGACAAGCCGAGCGGATTTATATTCGCGCTGAAGTCAATAAAATTTTCGACATTGCCTGCCGCGTCGTAAATTTGCCCACCGTGAGAGTAACGGCTTAAATTTTTCGAGTCGTTGCGGATTGTCCCAACTGTTCCCCCGCTTTTAAAGCGGGTTTCGACATTGCCCGCCGCGTCGTAAATTTGTCCTCCATGAGAATAACGCTCCAAAAATTTCGCCTCCAAAAAAATTTCCGCCATTATACAAAATCGCCGCCCGTCAATGCAAACGTGCTATAATATCCGAAAAAAATTTCGGGAGATGATTTCATGTCGCAAATTCTTCACGGCGACGCGCAGGGAAATTGGCTGATTGCCACGGCGGACACCACGCACCTTTACGGCTTGGCGGGCAACGACACGTTGACGAGCGCGAATTGTGCTGACGTGCTTTTAATCGGTGGGTCGGGCGATGACTATTTGCAACTGTCCGGAGGCAACGGCACACTTTCGGGCGGCGACGGCGCGGATGTCTTCGCGATTTATTACAGCACGACGAATTCCGTTTCGGCGGTGATTGAGGACATTGACCCCGACGCCGACAAAATTATTATCACCGGCGATACGACTCCGAAAATCACAAGCACGGCGAACGAAAACGATTTAATCATCACGAGCGACGACGGCTATTTGAGCGTGACGCTCAAGGGCGAACAGGAAGAAAAAAATTATTTCGACGGAACTGCCCCCGAAGAAGTTTGGGACGTGCTCAGATTGACGAACGCGGAGCGCGAAGACGAAAATTTATCGTTGCTGACGCTCAATCAGGATTTGACGGACGGCGCGTCGGTTCGTGCGGTTGAAATTGAAGAAACTTTCGGGCACACGCGACCGAACGGCGAAAGTTGTTTCACCGTGCTCAACGAAAGTTACACGGCGACGGGCGAAAACATTGCGGCGGGACAAAATTCCGCGTCGTCGGTTGTCACGGATTGGATGAACTCAACGGGGCACCGCGAAAATATTTTGAGCGGAAGTTTTACGAAACTGGGCGTCGGTTACGCGCAAGACTCTTTGAAATATTACGGCTATTACTGGGTTCAAATGTTCGGCGGCACTTCCAACGACACAATTTCTTTGACGCAAAACGAGCTGTCGACCGTCCCGATAGTTTCTGTCAACGGCACTCCTTTAAATTCGACGAATGAAAACCTCGACGCATCAGACTCGTCGAATTGGCCGAGCGATTGGATTTTCAATCCGAATTTTTATACGGGCGGTTGGCAGGCAATTTCAAACGTCGTTTCGGGCAGCAAAATTTATTTCGGCACGGAATTTACGGGCGCGAATTTCGACGGCGCGGGAAATTTGCTTGTCGGCTCAAGTGTTGGCGTGCTTACCGTTCAAAACGTTTGGGACAAAGTTATCGACGTTTCAAATGCCGCGGGAAAAACTTTCCTCACCGCTTACGAGGCATTTTGGCCGGGCGTGCTTGACGGGCGCGTTCTTTCGGGCTACGAATTAATCGAAGGCAGTAATTTCGGCGCGGATATAATTTTTGCGGGCGACGGCGGCTCAAACTTGTGGGGCGGCTCCGGTTCTTTGTCGGACACTTTGGTCGGCGGCAACGGCGCGGATCTTTTCACGGGCGGAAAATATCAAGGCGCGGACACTTTTATCAACGCTTCGGCGGGCGACGTTGTAAATTTGTCGGACGTAAGCCTGAGCGACATTGTTGCGACTTATTCGGACGGCGCGGGCACGATTGCACTGCAGTTCAACACGGGCAACGTCATTACGATTCAAGGCAACGACACGTTGAGCGCGGCAATAAATTTGGCTGATTCGTCGTGGCGTTTCAATCAAACAACTCAAACGTGGCAGACGGCGTAAAAATTTTTTAGTTCGCGGCGATAACATTGGAATGTTGAAAACGATACGTCGCGTCAGCTGTTTGTCCACTTTTTAAAAGTGGCGCGGCGATTGTTTTAAATGATTCGGCGTGGCGTTTCAATCGAACAACTCAAGCTTGGCAGACGGCGTAAAAATTTTTCTGCAACAAAAAATCCCCGTTCAACCGAGCGGGGATAATTTTTTTTAAGTAACGAAATTATTTTTTGAGCGACTCCAAAATTTTTGCCGCCGCCTCGAACATTTTGGGCAAGCCGTCGGGATTTTTGCCGCCGGCTTGAGCCATATCGGGACGACCGCCGCCGCCGCCGCCAACGAGTTTGGAAATTTCTTTGACGATCTTGCCCGCGTGCACGCCTTTTGCAACGGCTGATTTGTCCGCTTTGACGACGAGCGAAACTTTACCGTCATTAACGGCCGCAAGCACGACAACGCCGTTTTCGCCGAGTTTGTCGCTGAGGAAATCCGTCGTCGTGCGAAGTTCATCGGCAGTTTTGGCTTGAACGACGCCTTTAAGATATTTCACGCCGCCGACTTCAGCAACGCCGACCAAAAGTTTTTGCGCCTCCGCACGTTCTTTGAGGGCTTGAGCTTCGGCAAGTTGTTTGCGCATGGTTTTATCTTCGGCAAGAATTTTTTCAACCTGCGCGGGTAAATCTTCGGCACGGACTTTCAACAGCGCGGAAACTTCGTTGAGCAAATTATTTTGACGCACGGCATCTTTAATCGCCGCACGACCCGTGACGGCCTCAATTCGACGCACGCCCGCCGCAATGCCGCTTTCGCTGACGATTTTAAATCTGCCGATCTGCCCGACGTTTTTGACGTGCGAGCCGCCGCAAAGTTCACAGCTGAAATCTTCGACGTTGACGACGCGAACAATGTCGCCGTACTTTTCGCCGAACAGAGCCATCGCGCCGAGTTTCTTTGCTTCGGCAATCGGCATTTGGCGAATCGTCACGTCGACGGCCTTAAGAATTTCTTCGTTGACGAGTTCTTCAACGTCCGCAAGTTGTTGCGCGGTGACGGGCTCAAAGTTCGAAAAATCAAAGCGCAAGCGTTCGGGCGTGACGAGCGAGCCTGCCTGATTGACTTGATTGCCGACAACTTTTTTCAGCGCGGCTTGCAACAAATGCGTCGCGGTGTGGTTGCGTGCCGACGAAAGTTTTTTGTCGCGGTCGATTTGGATTTCAACTTTTTCGCCGACTTTGGCTTGACCTTCCTCGACGTAAGCTTCGTGATAAATCGTGCCGTCGGGAAGTTTCTTCGCGTTGGCAATTTTAATTTTGCCGAGTTCGCTGAAGAAATAGCCTTCGTCGCCGACTTGCCCGCCGCCTTCCGCGTAAAAGGGCGTGCACTCCAAAATAATTCCCGCAGTTTCGCCGTCGTGAAGTTCGTCGACAAGTTTGCCGTCCTTCCAAATCGCAAAAATTTTCGACGC
>CAMUZL010000157.1 GCA_947165185.1 uncultured Selenomonadales bacterium | reverse complement strand
TAACGTCCGTGTCGATATTGTCGCCGTAACGCCAGACTTTGCCTTCAATTTTCATTTTGCATTCCTCATTTCGAAATAATTACGCATTACGCATTGCGCATTACGCATTATTCAAAACCTCTTCGGGCGTAGAAATTTTTCCCGTAATTGCAGACGCCGCCGCAACAAACGGACTCGCCAAATAAACTTCGCTGTCAACGTGACCCATGCGCCCGCGAAAATTTCTGTTCGTCGTGGAAACGCAACGTTCGCCCGCGCTCAAAATGCCCATGTAACCGCCGAGGCACGGCCCGCACGTCGGACAGCTCACGACACAGCCCGCGTCAATGAAAATATCAATCCAATGACAATTCACGGCCTCTTTGTAAATTTCTTGACTGCCGGGAATGATTATGCAACGCACATCGGGATGAATTTTTCGCCCGCGCAGAATTCCCGCCGCAATTCCCAAATCTTCAAGTCGTCCGTTCGTGCAAGAGCCGATAACAACTTGATTGATTTTAATTTCGCCGAGTTCGTCGACGGGCTTAACATTTTCGGGCAAATGCGGCAGAGCGACGACGGGTTTCAGTTCGCTCAGATTAATTTCGACGGTCGAAGAATATTTCGCGTCTTCGTCGGCGGTAACAGGCTCAAAATTCTTTTTCACGCGACGTGCAACGTACATTTGAGCAATTTCGTCGAACGGGAACACACCGGCTTTCGCGCCCGCCTCAATCGCCATATTTGAAATCGTCAAGCGGTCAGTCATTGAAAGTTCGGCAACACCTTCGCCCGTGAACTCCAAAGCTTTATAAAGTGCGCCGTCAACGCCGATTTTTCCGATTAACGTCAAGATAACGTCCTTGCCGCAAATATTTTTCGGTTTCTTGCCCGTCAAGTGCACGTTAATCGCTTCGGGAACTTTAAACCACGCTTTGCCCGTCGCAAGCCCGACAGCCAAATCGGTTGTGCCGACGCCCGTCGAAAACGCGTTGACTGCGCCGTAAGTGCAAGTGTGACTGTCCGCGCCGATAATTAACATGCCGGGCGCGACGATTCCGAATTCGGGCAAGATAACATGTTCAATTCCGACGCGTCCCTGTTCGTAGTAGTGGACGATTTTATTTTTTCGTGCGAAGTCGCGCATAATTTTTGCGAGGTCGGCACTTTTGATGTCTTTGGCGGGTTGGAAGTGGTCGGGAATCAGCGCGATTTTGTTTGCGTCGAAAACAGGTCGCCCGATTTTTTCAAACTCTTTAATTGACGGCGGACCGGTGACATCGTTGGCCATAACGAGATCCAAATCGCAGATGACGAGTTGCCCCGCTTCGACGGAATCAAGTCCCGCATGACGCGCCAAAATTTTTTCGCTCATGGTCATTGGCATTCGTATCACTCTCCAAAAAATTTATCGTAACGTGCAGGTTGAATGTTACTTTCTTTCGGCGGCGAAAGAAAGTAACCAAAGAAAGCCGCGCCTGCTAATTTCGCATCACGCGAAATGCGCAGGCGTAAGGCCGTCATCCATGACGGCCGGAATTTCGCATTGCTAATTGTTCAGTACGCTTTGCACGGCAGTTTTCATCAGGTCAAGTTGCGTTGATAATCTTGCGTCGACGCCGCCGTTGGGAGTTTCGATAACGCAATCGCCGGGCTTTAACGCTTCGTCACTCACGACTTCGATAATCGCGGTGCCGTCAGTCAACATTGATTGAAATTCCGAACGCGCCATCAAAACCAAATCGTAACTGTCGGGGTCGACGTGAATTTTAATTTCTCTTTGGTCGCGCACGTGACTTATCGCCTCGCGAACGAGCGGCAAAACGGTTTGCGGCACGTCAAGGAAATGTTGCGGCAAAATTTTTTCAATCGCCATCATCACCACGGCAACAATTTCGTCCTCAGCGCGAATGAAATATTCGGCGGTCTGTTCTTTTGCGTCTTGAATGGTTTTCTGCGCCTTGTCGTTGGCTTGGCGAACAATATCGGCAAGTTCTTCCTCAATGTGTTCGCGCCCGTCTTTAATGCCGTCCTCTTTGCCTTCTTCGTAGCCGGCGTCGTAGCCTTCTTTGTGCACGCGTTCCAAAAGTTCTTCGGCTTCTTTTTTCGTGTCTTCGATAATTTGTTCGGCTTCGGCTTTGAGTTCTTCGGCTTGACGTTTGAGTTCTTCGGCTTCGGCTTTAGTCGCGTCGGCTTCGGCTTGGGTCGCGTCGGCTGCCTGTAACTTTGCATCGAGTAGCAGTGACTTACGTTCGATTTCTTCGACTTCCTCGTAAACTCTTTCGAGAATTTCGGGCGGAATCGCCGGCTCGGAAGGTTGTTCTTCCTCTTGCGTTTCGTCGGTCTCTTCGGAATCAATTTCAGGTTCGGGTTCCGGCTCTTCGGGTTTTGCGCCGATTATCACGGGCTGACCGACCGTCATATAGCGCACGATATTTTTATGTTTTATCAATCAATTCGCCTCCGTTGTGAGCTTTGAGCTTCGAGCTTAAAGCTTTAAGGAGAGTCAACCGCAACCCTTAAAGCTCAAAGCTTAAAGCTTAAAGCTAATCACACAAGCATTTCGTCGCCTTGACCGCGGGCAACAACAATTTCGCCTTTTTCTTCGAGGTCGCGAATTCTGTTGACAACTTTCTGTTGCGCTTCTTCCACGTCGCGAATCTTGACGGGTCCCATGTATTCGAGTTCTTCGCGGAGCATGTCGGCGGCGCGTTTGGACATGTTTTTGTAAATTTTTTCGGCAACTTCCTGCGGCGTGGCCTTCATTGCCAGCGACAAATCTTTCGTGTCGATGTCGCGCAAAACCAACTGGAGCGAGCGGTCGTCCAGCATGACAATATCTTCGAAGACGAACATAAGTTTCTTGATCTCTTCGGCGAGTTCGGGGCTGTCGACTTCCATTGATTCGATAATTGCGCGTTCTGTCGTTCTGTCGACGCGGTTGAGGACTTCGACAATAGCGGGGACGCCGCCTGCCGTGGTGAAATCCTGCGTCATCATGGAGGACAGTTTCTTTTCGAGGACGCGTTCAATTTCGCGGATAACGTCCGGGCTTGTCCTGTCCATCATTGCGATACGTTTTGCAACGTCGGCTTGCGAATCCATTGACAGGCCGCTCATGATAATTGCCGCTTGGTCGGGTTCCAGATACGCCATAACCAGCGCGATTGTCTGCGGGTGTTCGTTCTGCAAAAAGTTCAAAAGCTGCGCGGGGTCGGTCTTGCGTAAAAATTCAAACGGACGCACCTGCAAACTCGTCGTCAAGCGGTTGAGGATGTCCATTGCTTTATCGGCACCCAAAGCTTTTTCAAGGACGCTCTGAGCGTATTCGAGGCCGCCGGTGGAAATGTAGTCGTTGGCCATCATCAGCTGATAGAATTCGCTGACAACCGTGGCTTTCTTTTCCGCGCTGACTTGTTTGTTGTTGGCAATTTCCAGCGTGATTGTTTCGATTTCGTCGTCGTCCATGTGTTCAAAAATTTTTGCCGCGTAATCGCCGCCGAGCGCGATAAAAAGAATCGCCGCTTTTTCGCGAGAAGTCATCGCTTTTGGTTCGGCATACATGTCGGGTTGGTTGGGCATTTGAATTCCTCCGTTCAAAAAGGGACAAGAGTGAAGGGACAAGGGAAAAGTTCAAAACACTTGTCCCTTACCCCTTCTCCCTTGTCCCTTAAAATTAATCGTCTTCGGCAAGCCACGTTTTGATGAGCATGGCCGCTTCGGCAGGCTTTTCGTCGATAAATTTTAGGATGGCATCTTTTTCTGTCATCTGTTGTCTTTCTTCGGGTGTGAGGTTGTCCTCTTCGATTTCGTTGGCTTCGAGTGCGCGTTGACGTTCTTCGGCTTCGGCACGCCGTGCGGCTTCTTCGGCGCGTCGTGCTTCTTCGCGAGCGCGTCTTTCGGCTGCAAGTCTTTCGGCAATTTCCGCCTGACGTTCCTTGCGTTTCTTCCAACGATACATGAGGAATCCGCCCAAAACCAACGCCGCAATTAGAATCATCGCCGCAATCTCCGTGTACAAAATTCTGTCTTTACGCAACTGTGCCTGACGTTCTTGCGCCAATCTTTGGTCGCGCAACTCCGTATTGAACGGCATCGGCTCAACCGAAATGGTGTCGCCGCGCTCTTCGTTAATGCCGGCAGCTGAGGCCACGGCGCGAAGAAGTCCTTCCTGTTGGAGTTCGGTAATTGAGTCGTTGACCAAAACGGCAACGGTGAGACGGCGAATTGAACCGGGTGACGCGATAATTTTTTGATTCTCTTCGTTTATCTCGTAGTTGCGCGTGGATTCTTTGCGCTCGTATTCGGCGTTCGCGCTGCGGTCTTCGGCGACGTAACCCGGGATATTCGACTGCACGCCTGCGGGGCCGCCGGGGATTGTCGATTCGCCGTTATAACTTTCGCTTATGTCTTGTTGGGAACGAATGATACCTGATTCATCAACCACGGGCGTAAAAGTTTGACGGTCAATTTTTTTGTCGTCGAAGTCCAGCTCCACACTCACGCGCACGAAGGCATTACCGTCGCCCAAAGTTTTATCAAGCAAAGTTTGGACGTTTTGCTGAATATGGTCGCGAACTTTTTTGGTCATCTCAATTTGATTGAGTGCCCGCATATTCATCTGGGCTTCACGCTCAAGTGCGTCGTCGTCGCTCTTGTTTAAAATATTTCCTTCCGCGTCGACAATCGTGACGTTTTCGGGATTCAGTCCTTGCACGCTGTGGCTGACCAAATTGACGATGCCTTTAACTTCGGGTTGCGTCAACTTCGCTTCGGGCGCGAGCATCAACAGAATTGATGCCGTCGCGGGTTTTTCATTTTTCTTGTAGAGGCTGTCTTCCGGCAAAACGATATGAACACGCGCTTTGTCCACGCTGTCAAGATGTTCGATTGTTCGCGTCAATTCGCCCTGTAAGGCCTGCAGATAATTGATTTTGTTTTGAAATTCCGTGACGCCGAGTTTGCTGTCGTCAAAGAGTTCAAAACCTTTGTTGCCGCGTGGCAGACCCGCCGACGCCAAATTCAAACGCAGATCGTGAACTTGCGGGGCGGGAACCAAAATGGTCGCGCCTTTTTTGTCTTCGACCAACTCATAAGGCACGCCCGCTTCTTTCAAGTTGTTTACAACGTCGCCGGCGTCTTTCGTCTCCAAATTGGTATACAGCGGCACGTAGTCGGGTTTGGAACCGTACCAAAAACTGATGCCGACGAAAGCCAAAATCGCGGCGATAATTGCGCCGAAAAAAATCAGCTTGCGTCGTCGGTCGTACCTGTTCCAAAGTTCTTGGAGCCGCTCTCTCCAATTCGCCAATAAACTCAGTCCTTTCTAGGGACTAGGGACTAGGGACTAGGGACTAGTTTATCAATCAATACTAGTTCCTGGTTCCTAACAACTAGTTCCTAATTGCCTACACCTGCATGCGCATAATTTCTTGATATGCCGCCGTCGCACGGTTTCGCAACTGAAGCGTTAATT
>CAMUZL010000156.1 GCA_947165185.1 uncultured Selenomonadales bacterium | reverse complement strand
CGAAGTCGATGACCGAAGGTTATAACCGCGCAATGAAAAATTCCGACGCGAAGTACAAAATTTATCTGCACCATGATACTTTCGTCGTGAATAAAAATTTGGTCGCCGATTTGCTGAAAATTTTTTCGGACGCGTCAATCGGCGTCGTCGGCGTGATTGGTTGCGTAAATCTTCCCGAAACGGGCGTGTGGTGGGACGGAATGCGGACTTACGGCAGAGTTTTGCACGCGTGCGAGCCCGAAAGCGTCGTTGATTCGCATTGCGACGAACCCGACGGCGATTATCAACAAGTCGAATCAGTCGACGGATTATTTTTGGCGACGCAGTACGATTTGCCTTGGCGCGAAGATTTATTCGACGGCTGGCACATGTATGACGCCTCACTTTGCAAGGAAATGGCGCGTGCGGGCTACAAAGTTGTCGTGCCGAATCAATCTGCGGATTTTTGGTGCATTCACTGCCCGAAAGAAAAGCCGCTTGACCCGAAATATCGCCGTTACCAAAAAATTTTCCTGCGCGAATACGGCGACGAACTTCATCCGGAGGTTTAACGCAAATATGGACGATATAACACCGAGTTTGACGAATTTTATAACCGGCGAAGATTTTTTCCGAAAAATTTTGGTTGTCGAAAGTAAAGCGTATCTTGAGCCGCTCAAGGAACGTTTTCCGACTGCCGAAATTTTTTTTGTCACAACGGACGAAGAATTTTTTTGTGACGGCGTGAAAATTTTCAATCTGGACTACCGCGAAGAACGTTTGCCCTTCGACGAAGAATTTTTCGACGCGATTATCGGCGATTTGACTTTGGAGGTCGTCACGAATCCGCAGGACATTGCGGCGGGCTTTTCTACGTTCATAAAGCAAACGGGCGTTTGGCTGACGAGTTTCCGCAACATTCGTTGCTGGAAAATTTTGGAACGCTTGATGCGCGGCGCGTTCGGCGGAATTGTGTCGAGATTTTACACGCGCACGGAATTTGAGCGGCTTTTGTACGCGTCATTTTACAAGGAAGTGCAACTGTTGCCGCTGAAAAAAAAATCGCCGCCCGAACTTTTGGAGCGACTGATAACTTGCGGCTTCGACAACTTCGACGACGATTTACAGACGGAATTTTGGCTTGTGCGTGCGGCGCGCTCAATGCCGGAACTTGCGCTTTTAAAGTCGATGTTCACGCCCGAAATCCGCGCAGAGTTGTCGCGAATACTTCACCGAATCGAATACGACATTGCCACGGCTGACAACGTTGAAAATTTTTGGCGGCTCGTCGACGCGGAAAATATTTTTGTCGACTACGCGGCGGCTTTTATTCGGTCGGTCGTCGTGCACCGCGAAAAATTTTTTGCCAACATGAAAAAGTTTTCGTCCCGCGCCGAACTCGACGAACTGATTGACGAATGCGAATCGCTTTACGACTTCGACACGGGCAACCGCCTGCTGTGACAAGAATTTTGAGGTTCGGAAAATCGAACGTTAAGGTTCGCTACATCAAACCTTAAGGTTCGATTGAACTAAGTCGCCAAAAATTTTTGCGTTTTGGATTTCAAAATCGGTTTGAAATGTTTTTGAGCAAAAAAATTGCCCGCAAAACGTTTCAAGCCGATTTTTTTTGCGCAACACGTTTCAAAAAGGTTTTTGACATAAAAAATCCCTCGACAACGCGTCGGGGGAAATTTTTTTTGAGCAAAACGTTTCAGAACCGATAATTGATGCCGCATTGCTTTAAAATCTCGTTTGCGGTGTGTCTTGACTTGATTTTTCCGTCGACGGTAACATTTTTGTCGGTTATCGGGCTGTACCAAATGTCGTGGTCGCCTTTGCCGTGCCGAATGAACTTGCAGCCGTTTTCGGTTAAAACAACGCGAACTTTTTTCTCATACTCAGCCATTTATGCCAACGCCACTCTTTCGTGTCTGTCGCAATGGAAATAAAAATCTTGACGCTTTTCAACGCCGTTCAGTTTGATAATTTCAGGCGCGGCGAGCATTACACGCTGAATAAGTTTATCTGCGGATTCGTTTTCAAGAATCAAGCCGGGAATATCGTCGCTCGTCGCCATCCAAACTTTTGCTTCATCGTCCCATGCAAGTTTAATGTTGTAACCTTTCATGACAATCACTCCTTGACGAAATTTTACAGCGCGGACAAAATTTTTTCAATAAAAAACCCTCGACCGATTGTCGGGGGGAAATTTTTTGTCAGAGCAGAATTCCCGCGATACTTTTGAACAACGCGAAGATTATTCGTTGCAACGGCACGAAAACCCAATCAAGAATCGGCGTCGCGAGTATCAGAATCAAAAATACGAAGCTGTATTGCTCCAAACGTTCGTACATGCGCGCCATTTCATACGGCAACAAATTTCGCAGGATATGCGAGCCGTCGAGCGGCGGAATCGGCAACATGTTGAAAATCGCGAAGTTTATGTTGTAGATGATTATCAAATTGAGGACGACGAGCGCGCCTTCGCTCAACCCGACTTGGAATTTCACTAGCATGACGAAAATAATCAGCGTGACGAACGCCGTAACCAAATTCGACGCGGGGCCGGCGAGCGAAACCAAAATATCATCGCGGCGCGGGTTGCTGAAGTTGTTCGGATTGATTTGGACGGGTTTTGCCCAACCGAAATGCACGACGAACAGCATCAGCAGCCCAATCGGGTCGACGTGCGCGGCGGGATTGAGCGTCAAACGTCCCTGAAGTCGCGGCGTGTAGTCTCCGAGCGCGTAAGCAACGCGGGCGTGCGAATATTCGTGAACGACCATTGCAATAACAATCGCGGGCAAACCGGCAATCAAATTCATGAAAAATCCGCCGAGATTATCAAACATCGAATTGAATCCCCTCCGTTGAGAGCTTTTTAGCTTTGAGCTTTAAGCTTTAAGCGGTCGCCTCCTTAAAGCTCAAAGCTTACAGCTTAAAGCTTATTTTTTGTGAAAAACTTGCTTGGCGAGCAACAAAATCGAAACTGCGGACTTCGCGTCGAAAATTTTGCCCGTCTCGACCATTTGAAGCGCAGCAGTCAGCGGCATTTTAATCGCGTTGATGAATTCGTCCGAATCGGGATGAATTTTGCCCGCCGTCAAGTCGCTCGCGGCGTAAAGATGAATATATTCGTCCGTGAAGCCGACAGTCGTGGCAATCGTCGTGAGTTTCCAGATTTTGCCCGCCGTGTAGCCCGTTTCTTCGGAAAGTTCGCGTTTGGCGCATTCGACGGGGTCTTCGCCGACTTTATCGAGTTTGCCTGCGGGAACTTCAAGCGTAACTTGCCCGACGGGATAACGAAATTGCCGCACGAGAATAATTTGGTTGTCGGGAAGCAACGGAATCACCGCCGACGCGCCGGGGTGCTTAATCCATTCGCGAACAGCTTTGTGACCGTTGGGCAGTTCGACTTCGTCTTTCATGACGTGCAACAACACGCCGTCGAACACGGGTTCGGACGAAATTTTTTTCTCGACCAAAGTTTTATCTTCGTTATCAATCAACATGTCTAATCGCTCCTTAAAAATTTTGTGTTAGACATTGTGCCATAACGCGGAAATTTTTACAAGACGGCGGTTCGACACGAAAAAATTTTCTTGCGCGCTTGACTTGTGAATTTCTGTGTTATAATCGACAATATTATTGAGACGAAAACGAAAGGAAGATACTTCATGAACAGTTTCAAACGCCTTATCTTCGCGGTGACGTTTGGAATCGCGATTTTTGCCGGCTCAAGCTCCGTCGAGGCGGTTGACTATTACAGCGGGATTTATCAGACGGTCAGCCGCTACAACTCAAACGAAGTCGAATGCGATTGGATCACGCGGGCGATTTTGTACGCGTCGAGTGAATATCAAGTGGATCCGATTTTAATCACGGCGATTATGGAGGCGGAGAGCAATTTTGATTTTCACGCGACGAGTCCCGTCGGCGCAATCGGTTTAATGCAACTCATGCCGGAAACTGCGCGGGCAATCGGTGTCAATCCGCACAACCCGCTTGAAAACATCATCGGCGGCACGATTTACATCAAAAATCAGCTCGGACGTTTCCAAGATTGGGGCGCGTATTCGGTGACGGATGCGGTTGCGGCTTACAATGCCGGCCCCGGTGCCGTCGAAAAACACGGCGGCGTTCCGAATTACGCCGAAACGGTTCAATACGTCATCAACGTCGCCCGCAACTACAAAAATCTTTTGTCGCTGATTCAATCGTAAATCACGCTTTCATTCACCAAGGAGGGATTTTTCATGTCAACGGTTGTCAAAAATAATATTCCCGCGATGCTTGTGCTTAACACGCTGAACAAAAATTCAAACGGACTCGGCAAAAGTTTGAAAAAAGTTTCCACGGGCGAACGCCTG
This sequence comes from uncultured Selenomonadales bacterium, assembly GCA_947165185.1. Classification (GTDB taxonomy): domain Bacteria; phylum Bacillota; class Negativicutes; order Selenomonadales; family Selenomonadaceae; genus Quinella. The sequence continues at coordinate 1,112 of CAMUZL010000156.1, read as the reverse complement.
ACTTCCGCCGAAGACGACGCGGCAAGTTTTGGCATTTCCGAAAGAATGCGCATAAGGATTCGCGCACTCGAACAGGCAACCCAAAACGCCGAAAACGACAACAGCTTAATGCAGGTCGCCGAAGCCGCGTTGAGTTCCACACTGGAAATTTTGCGCACGCTCAAGGAACGCGCAATAAATTCTGCCAACGATTCAAACACCGACGACGACCGCCGCAATTTGCAAAAGGAAATGGACGGGCTGATTGACCAGATTGACGACAACGCGCTTGTCACGTTCAACGGCAAATATTTAATCGACGGCACCCACAATGTCCAAACGCGTCACATTTTTAATTCGTTCGCGAACGAAAGTCTCGGCAACAACGTCGGAACGGATAAATTGATTGATTGGACAAACAAAGCCGGCGACAGTCTGGAAATTTTGAGCACCGACAAAATCACAATCTCGGCAGTTTGGCAAGGCAGAGCTTACGTCAGCAAAGCCTACGACATCAAAGATAAAACCATGAGCCAAATTTTGTCGGAATGGGACGCCGACAGAAACAACAATACAACCAGTGATATTTACGGGCTTAAAGACGGCGTACTTTGGACGTCGAACAGCTCAATTTACGGCAAAGACGGTCAAGGGCACGAAATTCCGGTCCCCGGCAATTCATCGGGAGCATCAGCACCCGGCGGCCCGACACCCGGCGGTCCGACACCCGGCGGACCTGCGGGAGCCGCGACATCAGGCGGAAATACCGTCGAAGTCGTTTCGCCGCGCCCGAATCCGCCGCAAAACGACTACAATATTCCCTCCAACGACACAATTATTGCTCTAGATCATCAGTTCAGCTCATTTAACTTGAGTATCACCGACGCGCAGGGCAACGTTCGTAAAACCATCAACAGTTTCGTCGACAATTTCCACGAAGTCATTCGCGCCCACAACAAATCCGATAACAACATGCTCAATTTTCAAATCGGCTCGGAGGCAAATCAGGCGATTCGCGTCGGCTTCTCGAACATGACGGCTCAAGGTCTCGCGCTCAAAGGCAAGGACGGCACGAAAATTCAAGTCACCACGCAAAAAGCCGCCAACGCCGCAATCGGCGCGTTCGACACGGC
>CAMUZL010000155.1 GCA_947165185.1 uncultured Selenomonadales bacterium | reverse complement strand
GAACATACGCGCCGATTTGCTTGTACAAAATCAAAACTTCGCCGTCAATCGGGGCAATTACGTCTTGCCGAGAATCTTGAACCAAAAGTTGATCTCTGACGGCTTGAGCTTCGCGCAAACTTGCTTCCGCCGCCTCGTAATTCATTCGCGCTTCGTCGTATTTCTCCATTGACGTGGCATTTCGATCTTTCAAACGTTCATAGCGGCTGAAAGAATTTCGCGCTTGCAAAACTTGGGCTTCGGCTTTGGCGATTGAACTTTCCGCTTGCCGAATTTTTATTGGGATGTCTTCGTTAATCAGCTCGAAAATAACTTCTCCGCGCCTAACGTCGGAATTTTTCTTGATGAAAGCATTTTCTATCCGCCCGTCAATCAGCGCAACCGCGTCCGCCATTTCGTCCGAATTCAAATTTATCGTGTCCAAGACAAAAACGGGGCGAAGATTTCGGAACTTGATTTTTTCGCCGTGCAAAGGAATCGTTCGACTTTCCATGCGTTCCGTGATTTGTTTTTCGCCGCTCTCGTTCAGATAAGCACCGTAAGCAATTATCGAGACAGCCGCCAACAAAATCAAAGCCAGTCCGACGAAATAAAGTTTCTTCATGATTCTTTTTCCGTTACAGAAAACTTATAAAAAGTTATAAAAACTCTTATGTTTCATTCCTGCTTCAACGCGTCCGCTTTTGCCGTGGCTACTTGCGTTTGGTTTGACGCTCCACAGGCTTAACTTCCCCGCTAACGTACGGGTAGTTTTTTTCATCCAATCAGCTTGCATATCGTCTCAAATTTATCGCCGCCTGTAAATCACGGTCAATTTCGTTGCCGCAGTTTTCGCAGTGATAAATCCGTTCCGACAGTCGCAAATTCTTCTTCATATGTCCGCAAGCAACGCAGGTTTTCGAACTCGGATAATATCTGTCCGCTATCACGACGATTATTCCCGACCACTGAGCTTTGTACTCAATTTGCCGCCGAAACTCGTAAAATCCCTGCTCCTGCACTGCTTTGGACAAATGACGATTCGACATCATTCCTCGCACGTTTAAATCCTCAAGCGTTATCGAACTTGGTTTTCGTCCGATAATTGCGCTCGTAATTTGGTGCCGGTAATTTTGCCGAATGTTCGCCAATCGGTGATGAATTCGTAAAAGTTTTCTTTCGCTCTTTATAATGTTGCGTGTTTTCGAGTAGCTTTCTCCTTTCGTATTATTCATCTCATATTTTCGAGAGACGGAGCGTTGCAACCTACGCTGTTTCTTTTTCAAACGTTTGACGGTTTTCGTTTTGTTGATGTTCGGATAAATTGTCCCGTCGGAGCAGACCGCCAAATTTTTTATGCCCAAATCAATGCCGAGCGGTTCGCCGTCAGCTTGCGTTTTCTCAGGTTCAAATTCAACTGTGACAGAAAGCCACCAATTCAAGCCGTCAAAAGTAATTCGCGGTTGTTTATACTTCACGCCGACTGGAATACGTTCAACTTCAGCAAGCCGTATCCAATTCAGTTGTCGCCGATTTTTGCGACGACTTGTCGAAATCATCTCAAGTTTGACTTGCGTCGCCGTGATTCGGATTTTGTCCGTGTCTTGATAGAAACTGAAATCGCCACGTCTTTTGCTCTTGAATCTCGGATAACGGCTTTGCTTCTTGAAAAAATTTGTAAAGGCGTCGACACAATCTTTTATTGCCTGTTTCGTCACGTTGTTTGAAATGGTTTTGAGCCACGGATATTCTCCCGAATTTCTGAGCACGGTGAATTCCTTGCGTAAATCAAAGTTGCTGATGAATTTTTCGCCGGCGTCGTGAGCTTCGCGTTCTTTTCGCAATGCCCAGTTGTAAGCGAATCGAGCCGTGCCCGCAAATTGAAACAAGCGCGTCCGCTGTTCATTATTCGGCACCAACATTACTTTAAACGACTTCAGCATCTTTATCACCGCCAATCCTTCAAAAATCAACAGTGTTTTACAACTTTTTATAAGTTATCGCCAACTGTTATTGAGCCTCCGCGAACGGCTCGACCGTATCATCCGAAACATTTTTCGTTGGTCTGATGTCTTGTTCGGAACGTCGTTTAACCTTGCCTTTATCGTCGAAAATTTTCAAAGGAACTTGCGCTGAATCTTTCAACGCTTCGTTGGCATTTCTGCCCGCCTCGACCGACTGCGCGTAAATCTCGGCGTCGATTTCCGTCGGAACGCCCATTGCTTTTTCAAGTTGCGCCTTGCTCGTGTTGAAAGCGAAAATTGCGGCAGAATAGTTTATGCGGGCTTCGGTCAATTTTTCCTGAGCGTCCATAACCGTCAAGTTTGTGTCGACGCCTTCTTCGTAACGAACTTGCGCGATTAAAAATTGCTCCTCGGCCTGCTTGACTGCGCCGAAAGTCACGGCGATATTTTTTTCCGCGATTTTTAAACTCGTGTAAGCCTGACGAATTTCAAGCTGAATCTGTTCGATTTGCTGACGCGCAACCGATTCGGCTTTTCGTTGCTGAGCTTTGGCGGCGTTGACTTGAGCGGAAGTGACGTTGTTGTCGAAAATATTCCAGCTCATCTGAATTCCCGCGCTCCAACGTTCCTGCCCGCCGGCTTGATCCGCTTTGAAGGCACCTTCGCCGGTGATTGAGCCGGAAACGACGGCGGAAATATTCGGTCGCCAACCTGCTTTTGTCGAGCCGACGGTAGCTTCGGCCTGCTTAACCGCGTAAGTCGCCGCAATTCCGTCGGGGCGATGAGAAAGCGCATATTTCAAGCAATCTTCTTCGCTCTTCGTGTACTCCGAAAAATTTTGTTCGCCCGCCAAAACCAAATTCGTATCTGCCGGCAAGCCGAGTATGTTATTGAGCGTCGCCAATGCGTTTTCGTAATTGCTCTGCGCCGTGTTGTACGCCTGTTGACTGTTCGCCAACTGAACATTCGTCGCAAGAACGTCCGCAAGTGCAACCGTTCCGACTTCAAATTGAATCTGCGCCATTCGCAAATGTTCGTTCAGCAAATTTATCGCCTCTTGCCGAACTTCAATCGAGTCTCTGTAATTCAAAGCCTGATAATATGCCTGCGCCGTCCGCCACTTGACCTGTTGCCTGGCGTCTTCCAAATTCAAATCTGCCGCGTTCAAGCCGTATCGTGCCGATTTTCGCTGATTTTCCAGCTGTCCGCCCGTGTAAAGCGGAAATGTCAAACTGATTGAATTTGCATTTGAGCTTTGATACAGCGGAAACCGTTCAACTTTTACATGATTTGCTTTCAAAGTTTCCGGCGAGACTCCGTAAAGCCGATAGCGTTGCTCTCTTAAAGAGTGATAATATCTGCCGCCGATTCGCGTTGAAGACATACTCCAACTCAATCTCAAGCCCGAACTGCGCCGAATCGCCGACAAATTCCAGCGTGCCGCCTCTCGATCTTCAATTCGTTGTTCAATCAGCCGATTGTTTTCCAAAGCGAGACTTACGGCCTCATCCAAATTCAAAAATCGAGTTTCCGCCGACTCAAGCGGCGACATTACCAAAAATGTTGACAACATGACGCCCGACACCAATATTTTTTTTGCCACATACCGCAACATTCAAATTTCTCCGTTCAAAATATTTTCGCGACTGAATCTTATCACCGCGTCAGGAAATTTTCAATTAAGATTGCCAAAAGCCGACAGGTTCCGGCCGATTGCAAAAGTGATTCGCTTAAGCGCAAAAGTGATTCAGAAATTTTCGCGAAGATGTGATTTAATATTCCAAATCAAAATGAAGGAAGTTTTTTTATGAACATTGCCATTGTAGACGACCAAAGAATTGAACTCAACGCCGCCGAAACTTACATCAAAAAATATCTCCGCGAAAATTGGTCGACGCTCGAAAACGAAGTAAGCATCCAAACTTTCACGTCAGCCAAAGATTTCTTCGAGGTGTTCAAGCCGGGACTTTTTCAACTGGTGATTTTGGATATTTGCATGGACGAAATCAACGGAATGCAAGTCGCTCAAATTATCCGCGCTCGCGGCGACGACGAAGTCAATATTGTTTTTCTGACGGGCAACGACGAATTCATCTTAAACGGTTATCGCGTCTTCGCGGTCGGTTATTTCATCAAGCCGCTTGCCGGCCACGCGCAAGAATTCGCCCGAACCTTTGAGCACATTTTCCGCAAAATCAACGACAAAGTTCCCGAACTGATTTTGAACACCGACGGGGCAACTTTTTCCGTCCCGTTGCGAAACATTTTTTACGTCGACATCGATTATCGTCACAGGCTCTGCGTTCATTTGGCAGACGGAAAAAAATTTATCACCGCTGATAAATACATCGACATTTCCAAAGTTTTGCTCGACGACGAAAGATTTTTGGAGTGTTATCACCGAATCATTATCAACATGGATTACGTCAAGTCGATGGAACAGGACGATTTCATTTTGATGGACGACACGTCGATTCCGATAAGCCAGCGCAAGAAAAAAGAAGTCAAAGTAAATTACATGCGCTATTTCGTTCACAAGTAATCGTTCCAGTAGACGGTAAAACGAACAAGCCCGTCTTCGTGCGAAAAATCGACGAAGGCATCATGTTTTTTCGCAAAAATTTCCAAAGACGACATGCCCAATCCGTGCCCGATTCGATTCGTGCAAGGCAAACCGTTTTCGCCGACCTCTATCGGGAAATTGAAACGGTTGGTTATTTCCAAGACGTATTGCACGCCGTTGTTGCGCATCGTCAAAGAAATTTCGCGCTCCGACGACGGATTTTTTTTGCTCGCTGTTATCGCGTTTTCAAGTAAGTTGCTGAGCAAAATCGCCAAGTCGCTTTCGTCCATTGAAAATTTTTCGGGCAAATCAATCTTGAAGGAAATTTTTATGTCGAATTCCGCCGCCCGCCGCGAATACAGCGACAAAGCCGCGTTAATCAACGGCGAACGACAAAAAACTTTCACTGCCGTCGAATCCAAAAGTTTAGTCTGTTGCCCGATAAAATCCATTGCCTCGCGAACTTTTCCGCCGACCAAAAGTTTTTCAATCTCGGCGTAGTTGTCCGCAAGTTTTTGTTCCATGGCTTCGACTTCGCGCCGACTTGCCTGCATTAACGCGTTTTGTTCGTTCAGCGAATCCATTTGCCGCTTAAGGACGAAATTTTTTTGCGCGTTGAGTTGCTTTTCTTCAAGTTGCCTCGTCGCCAAACTCAGCGAACCATACATCACGAAAAAAAATATCGGCAAAATTACCCGCGAAAATCTTCCCCGCCACGTGTGCATAAATGTAACGTCGACAATCGGCAACGTCGTCCCGATGAAAATCATGACCGGCAAAAGTGAAATACACCAACGCAACGACTGATTTTCAAAAAGTTTGCTTGACGGCAACAGTTTTACGAAAATTTTTTGCTCAACTTTGAGGAACGCCACGAAAAACGCAAGATACATCATCAACTGGAGTGACATGAATTCTTCCGCCATTTGCCCGCAAACCAAAGCGACCGCACCGGCCGCCAGCGAATGCAACATAAAGCACCACAAGCCCTGCATTCCGAAAACGAAAAAATGTTGCGGA
>CAMUZL010000154.1 GCA_947165185.1 uncultured Selenomonadales bacterium | reverse complement strand
GAGTGATTCAAATGATTATTTACTTTACACACAAAGGCGGCAAATATTTTCCCGTCGACGAAAGTTTGAAACTCGATTCGACGACACCGCGCGGTCTCTACGTGAATTTAACCAACCGTTGCAACTGCGATTGCGTTTTCTGTCTGCGGCAAAAAAAATCTATGGCTAAAGAATCAAGTCTGTGGCTGGAGCGCGAGCCGACGGTTGACGAAGTCAAAGCCGAACTGGACGCCGCGCCCTGGCATCTCGTCACGGAATTGGTTTTCTGCGGATTCGGCGAGCCGACGATTCGTCTTGCGGAACTCGTGGAGCTTTTGACTTACGCAAAAAAAATTCGCCCGCAAATTCCGACGCGCCTGAACACGAACGGATTGGGCGAACTTTATCACGGGCGGGAAATTGCGGCGGGCTTCGCGAACATTTTGGACACGGCGTCAATCAGCCTCAACGCTGCGACTGCCGAAAAATATTTCAAACTTACCCGCGCTGCTTACGGGCTGAAATCTTTCAACGCGATGTTGACTTTCGCCGAACACATGAAAAATTTTGTGCCGCATGTCGTGTTGACGATTGTCGACAAAGTCACTCCGCCCGAAGAAATTTCCGCGTGTCAAAAAATTTGTGACGAACGCGGTTTAACGCTTAGAGTACGTCCTTACGAAGACAGTTAAAAATTTTTTCAGCGCAGGTTGTCTGCAAAAAATTTCGCGGCAATTTTCGCAACGTGATTTTCTTCGCCGTTGAAGCTGTGGTCGGCGCGGTCAATCAACTCAACTTCGCCGTGCTTGTAAATTTTTTTGTAACTCAAGCTGTAAGTGTAGGGGACGACAATATCGCCCGTGCCGTGAATCATCAGTGCGTTGCCCGTGAATTTTTCGGCGGTCTCGTAAATCGGCAGAGTCTGCGCGGTCAAAATGTATTCGCGTCCGATTTTGAAATTGCCGTGCGGAGTTTTAAACTCGACGAATTCGGGCGGATTGAGCGCGTCATAAGTCACGCCCATCAAATTTCCGCGCAGAGCGTCATCGCGGAGAACGGCCGCAGGAGCCATCAAAACTACGGCTTTAATTTTTTTCGCGCCAAGATCGCCCGCAACCATCGAAGAGACGACGCCGCCTTGAGAGTGCCCCGCGATTACAATGCCGGTGACGCCGTCAATTTTGCTTGCGTAGTCGTAAACTTTTTTCGCGTCGGAAATTTCGTTGACAACCGTCATTGCCTGAAAATCGCCGTCGCTGTTGCCGTGCCCGTTGAAGTCGAAACGAATCGACGCAATTCCACGCGCCTCAAGTTCGTTCGCCAAAGTCGTCAGCAAAAGATGTTCCTTGTTTGCCGTGAAGCCGTGGCAGAGTATCACCAGCGGAAAATTTTTTTGACCGTCGGGCGTCTGCAACACTGCGGCAAGTTTCCCGTGGTCGCCGTCAATCGTCACGGCTTTGGACTGCGCGCAAGCCGTCAACGGCAACAAAAATAAAACCATCAGCGCGAACAAAAATTTTTTCAGCACGTCAATCACTCCTTTTGAAATTTACGCGAACATTTCCACTGCCCAAAGTCTCGGCAAGGTCGGCGGAATTTATCTTGCCAAGGCGCGTGTAACTGTAACTCGTCGAAAAATCTTTGTAAAAAATCACGACGCAGTTATCGCCGAACAACATTAAATCGCCCGCAGAAATTTTTTCGACGCGTGCGGCATTCGACGGCAAATTTTTATCAAGGTAAAAATATTTTTCGTTGCCGTTGAGTTCCTGCATGTCAATTTCAAGCGGAAACATTTCGGCGAAGGCGCGGGCTGTCGGATTTTCTTCAAGCGTCGCCGTGAAAGTTTGTCCGTTGACCGAAATTTTTATCGCGTCCAAAGTTTTCGCCTCCGTGCCTGAAATTTTTTCCGTGACGTTCGCGGAATTCGCCGCAGGATTTTCGCCGCAACCCGTCAAAAAAATTCCGGCCGCGCAGATTGTCGCAAAAAATTTTTTCATGACAGCACCTCACGAATTATTTACGTCCCGACGAATTGGAACTTTTTGACGAATGACTTGATGAAGATTTTGACGACGGCTTTTGAAATTTCCACGGCTTGCGGTTTGAATCGTGACGGTCTCGACGGTCATCGTGATAATACGTGTGGTGATGTTCGTCGCCCGACTGCAAAATATTTCCGTAGCCTTGATTGTGCGCGTAATTCGTCAGCAGGGCAAGAATTGTGCCGACCGCCGCGAAGATGACGAAAGTCACCTGCTTGAAGTGTTCCGCGCAGAATTCTTTGACTGCCTCGAAAAAATTTTTCATATGTGCGCCTCAAGATAATCGACGGAAGAATTTTTATCGCGGTCATCGTCGACTTTGCGGATAAATTTCGCGGGCACACCGCCGACAACGGTAAACGGCTCGACATCTTTTGTGACGACAGCACCCGCCGCGATAACCGACCATTCGCCAACCGTGACGCCTTGCAGAATCACGGAATTTGAGCCGATCCAAACGTTGTCGCCAATGACAATCGGCTTGTAATGAAGTTTGCGGCTCTTCGACGGTTCCAAATCGTGATTCGCCGTCGCAAGCACGACATTGTGCCCGATTAACACGCCGTCGCCGATTTTTATTCCGCCCTGGTCTTGGAAGCGGCAACCGGAATTGACGAAAACATTTTTGCCGAACGAAATATTTTTGCCGAAATCTGCGGTGAACGGCGGGAACAGGCGGAACGTAGAATCAACTTCCCTGCGCGTGAGCCGCGACATAATTTCGACAATCTCTTCGGGCGTGTGATAAATCGTGTTCAACTCCATTTCAATGCGGCGAGTTTCCTGACACAGTTCGCGGAAAAAATCCAGGCGTTCGGGATTTTTGTTCGCGGGATGATTTTCGTCAGCGAAACTTTGTCTGAGTTCTTCAAGCGTCAATATAATCGACCTCCCAAAAAAAATTTACGGTTTGAACGCGGCGATAACGTCGGAATAATTTCAACGCCGCAGCGCGTCAACTGTTTGGTTACTTTTTAAAAGTAACCGTCGGCGAAACTTTGTCGAAGTTCTTCAAGCGTCAATTTAATCGACCTCCTTTTGATTGACGAAAAAATTCTGCGCGGCTTGCTTTTATCCTGCGCGGCAATTAAAATTAACCAATTCCACCGCGAAAGGAGTTTGGTCATGGGAATTCTTGACAAAATTAAAAGTATCCTGCCCAAGCGCAAGGAACCCGAATTGCAAAACAACGTTCCGAAAGAAAAAGAAAATATCCGCATAACGTTCGGCAAATATTGCAACGCGAACCACGGCACGACCGACGGAAAACTTTGCGCCAAGTGTACGGCGGTACTCTCGACCGTCCTGATAAAAATCAGCCGCTGTCCTTACGGCATAAGCAAACCGATCTGCGAACAATGCGAGACGCCCTGTTTCGGCGAACGCTTCACGAACGACTTTAACGAAATCATGAAGGGCGGCCAAAAGAAAATGCTTTTGAGTCACCCGCTGATGACCGTCAAGCACAAATTGGCGGGACTCGGCGCGGAGTACGCCAAAATGCAACGCGACAAAAAAACTTCCGACAAACAAAAAGCCGAGACCGAAAAAATCAAAGCCAAGTTCGCCAACGCAACCCGTTCGCCGAAGAAATCCAAAAAACGCAAGAAGAAATAACCTGCGCGGAGAAATTCATGACGAAAAAATATTTGTACTTTCAGCCCGAATACGTTCGCGAATTTGTTTGTGACGGCTTGAAGTGCCCGCATAACTGTTGCGAAAGAAACTGGGGTATCTATGTCGACACGGAGACTTATGCGCGATACGAACAAATCCGTCCCGAAATCAAGGCACGCGAAATAACCGCATGTTTCTCTTACGACGCCGACAGAGGGGAATATTTCCTTAAAGACAGACCGTGCCCGTTCCTCACCGACAAAAAATTGTGCCGCCTGCAACTCGAATACGGCGAAAATTTTCTGTCGCAGGTTTGCAAAACTTTTCCGCGCTTCACGTTTGACTTTGGGAAATTTTTTGAGCGATCGCTGAGCTTGAGCTGTCCCGTCGCGGCAGAAATGATTTTGTTCCGCGACGAACCGATGACGTTTGAGCTGATTGAACTTTGGGAAGAATCCACTGCAAAAGTCGTAATTCTTCCGTCAACCGTGCCGCAAAAATTTGTCGCGCACTTCGTCGACCTTCAAATCGCGATGATTTCAATTTTGCAGGAGCGCACGCTTTCAATCGACCAAAGATTAATCGTGCTGGGATTTTTTCTCGACAGGCTCGACGAAATAATTGCCGACGGGCTTGACGACGAATCATTGACGAAATTAATTGTTGCTTACGAATCAAAAATATTTTTGTCGGAACAAGTGCCGCTGATGTTGGCGACCGTTCAATTCGACGCGAAAAAATTTATCGGGCGGATATTGACGATTTTGGAAAATCTTTACCGCGCAGGTGTTCCCGACTACAGCAAAAAATCTTTGGACGCGTTAATCGGAACGTTTGAAATTATTCCCGACAGTAGCGGAAAAGTTTCCGTCACGAAAATCGCCGCGAATTACGAACGATTTGCCGACGAACGAAAAAATTTTCAAGCACGTTACTCGACGTTTTTGGAAAATTTTTTGGTCAACGAAATGTTTTTGACGTGTTTTCCGTGGAAGTTTAAAGAAAGTATCGCGAAAAATTTCGGCGTCTTTGTCGCGGAGTATAAAATTTTTGAGTTGCTGGCGTTTTCGGCTGTGCAAAAAAATCTCGGCAACCGCACTGAATTGTTGGAGCTTGTCGATTGGTTTGCGACTCAGAAAGATCACAACAACGTTTTCGGGAAAAAATTTTTGGAGAGCTTGCCCGACGATATTTTTTCTTCGATAGAAACTTTTTTGGAGGCAACTTGATGATTGAAATTTTTGACGGCCACTTTTAAAAAGTGGGCAAACAGCTGACGCGACGCGACGTTAAAATTTTTCCGACGTTGTCGCCGCGTCCAAACCTTGTCACGAAATTTTTTGGGGGAAATTTATGATAGAAATTTTTGATGGCGCAATGGGCACCATGCTTCAGGCGGGCGGCTTGAAGGCGGGCGCGTGCCCCGAATTGATGAACGTCGACTCGCCCGAAGTCGTGAAAAAAATTCACCGCGCTTACATTGACGCCGGCTCGACGATTATAACGACAAACACTTTCGGCGCGTCGCGAATCAAATTGTCGCATTACGGGCTTGCCGACAGAGTTCGCGAATTGAATTTTGCCGCCGTGAAAATCGCCAAAGAAGTTGCGGGCAGTCAAATTAAAGTTGCTGGCGACATCGGCCCTTCGGGAAAATTTGTTGAGCCGCTCGGCGATTTGACTTTCGACGACGCATACAAAATTTTTTACGAACAAGCTCAAGCACTTGCGGAAGCGGGCGCGGATTTTTTGATTATCGAAACGTGCATTGACATTCAGGAAATGCGCGCAACTTTGCTTGCCGCGAAGGACGCTTGCAATTTGCCCGTAATTTGTCAGCTCAGCTACAGCGAAGACGGCCGCACCGTCACCGGCACAGACCCGC
>CAMUZL010000153.1 GCA_947165185.1 uncultured Selenomonadales bacterium | reverse complement strand
AAGAAATTTTCCTCATGAAGGGCATGGGGCGCAAATATTCTCACACGGACGCAATTGCCCACGCAACCGTTCAGCTCGGCTACGAACTAAACGCGGCGGCAATTATCACGCCGACGAAATCCGGCTACACAACCCGCGTCGTTTCCAAGTACAAGCCGAAAGCTCCGATTATCGCGTTCACGCAGACAGATCAAGTTGCGCGGCATTTGAACTTGCGTTGGGGCGTTTATCCGATTTCCGGCACGCCGTGGCTCGACATCGTTCAGATGATTGATTATTCGGCTCAAAGCGCGGTTGAACACGGATTCGTTAAAAAAGGCGACTTGACGATTTTGACGGCGGGCATGAAGTACGGCGAGGGCGGCACCAGTTCAATTCGCCTGCACACGATTTAAGTAATCGGGGCAAGCGTCACACTTGCGGCGCGGCGATAACGTCTGAAAAATTTTAACGTTGCGGCGCGCCAACTGTTCCGTCGCTTTTAAAGCGACCGCGGCTCAAAAAATTTTTTTCCGTCGAACACTCGGCGGATTTTTTTTCGTAAAGGAGTATTCAAATGCCCGTACTCGATTGGCTCGGCAAGGAAAAAGTTATAAATCATCATCTCGACGTGCCGTTTCGCTTCCTCGACAAAAAATTTTCCGTCGGCGCGTCCGAAAACAAAATCATTCACGGCGACAACCTGCTTGCGTTGAAAAGTTTGCTGCCCGAATTCGCGGGACGCGTCAAATGCATTTACATCGACCCGCCATACAATACCGGCAACGAAAATTGGATTTACAACGACGCGGTGAACGACCCGCAGATTCGTCGCTGGCTCGGTCAAGTTGTCGGCAAAGAGGGCGAAGACCTAACGCGGCACGACAAATGGCTTTGCATGATGTATCCGCGCTTGCGACTGTTGCAAAAACTTTTGAGTGAAGACGGCGCGATATTCATTTCGATTGACGACAACGAACAGGCGAACTTAAAACTTATCTGCGACGAAATTTTTGGCGCGAATAACTTTGTCGCTCAAGTTATTTGCCGAACCAGCGACAACAGTAACAACGATTCCAAAAAATTTTCGCTCGACCATAATTCTTTGCTTGTTTACTCGAAAAATGTTTTATGGCAACCCAATAAGCTTTTGGATGCCGACAAACAGTCACATTTTAAAAATCCCGATAACAATCCTCGTGGCGCGTATTTTGACGGCAATCCGCTAAACTCTCCGAATCCGCGTCCAAATCTGCGTTATGAAATTGAATCGCCAACAGGATTTAAAATTCAACCGCCGACAAACGGATGGCGTTGGTCGAAAGAAACTTTGGCTGAAAAATTATCAAGCGGAGAAATTTTTTTCACTGCCGACGGAAAAGGAATTCGCCGCCGAACTTATTTGGCGGACATGGCTGGCTTGCCGCCGTCATCTTTATGGGTTGAATTGGAAAAGACCGGCTCAACTCGAAAAGCTAAGAACGAGCTAAAAAAAATTTTCCCCGAAAATAAAACGGCCGATTTGTTTCGCACACCAAAGCCGACAGCATTAATCGAATATATTTTGAGATTGGCGACGGACAAAAATTCAATCGTGCTGGATTCGTTCGCGGGCAGCGGCACCACAGCGCACGCAGTCATAAATCTCAACGCTCAAGACGGCGGCAACCGAAAATTTATTTTGATTGAGCTGAACGATTACGCCGAATCAATCACGGCAGAGCGCGTTAAACGTGTCGGCGGCGAATTTAATTTTTACGAGTTGGGCGCGACGCTCTTCGACGACGACGGATTTATCAACGCCGAAGTGTCACGCGAAAAAATTTTCGATTATGTTTACTTCGCCGAAACGCACAAACATTATCAGCCGACAGACGAAGAAAATTTGCTGGGCGTCGACGACGGAATTGCTTATTATTTTTTCGACGACGAGGAATTAAATTTCGACCTGCTTGCGAAAATTCGGACGCGGGCGGCGGCTTATGTGATTTACGCGGAGAATTGCACGCTTGCCGAAACGGAGCTTGACGAATTCAAAATCACATTCAAAAAAATTCCAAGGGACATTCTGCGATTATAAGCGTGAAAAATTTTCGGCGGCGTATCAAATTGTTTGTCCACTTTTTAAAAGTGGCCCCGTGACGTGCCGAGAATTTAAGCGCATAAAAAAATTTACCCGTCGAACAATCGGCGGATTTTTTTTGTGTAACGTGCTATAATCGCGAACGTATTAAATTTTGCGGAGGGAATTTCTTTGGCTGAAACGGTTATCGGCACGCGCTTTAAATCGGTTTTCGTGGCGTCGCTTGCGTCAATGGCAATTTCTTACGTCCTGTTGCTCACCGACAACATTGTCGCGGGACAATTCGTCGGCGACGAGGCAGTCGCGGCAATGACGCTCGTTGCGCCGATAATGACGCTGATACTTTTTTTGAGCTACATGGTTGCCGACGGGCTGGCGATGATGTTTTCTTACGCGAAGGGCAAAAATAATCGCGTCAAAGCGAATGAACTTTTCGGCATGGGCGTAATTTCTTCGGTCGTCTTGAGCGTTTTACTGACGATTATTTTTGTGGCGTTCGACGAAAAAATTTTGTCTCTGTGGAAAATTTCGCCGCAACTGATGACTTACGCGCTGGAATATTATCACGGGCTGATGTTCGTCGCCGCGCCCGCAATGCTGAATATTTTTTTCTATACGATTTACGTTGCCGAAGGCGAAGAAAATATTTGCGTGCAAGCGTCGATTGCAATGTTTGTCGTCAACATGTTGCTTGATATTTTGCTGGGCTGGAAATTTGGCGTTATCGGTATCGGTGTTGCGACGACGATTGGCAATTTGGTAAGTTTCCTGTGGCACGTGCCGTATCTGTTCTCGAAAAAATGTCAACTGCGTTTCGTGAAGTATTGGAACAACCGCGAATTCGCGCAGGGAATTTTTTACAGCTGGTATCATTCGATGGATACGCTTTGGCTGACGTTGTTGCCGCTGATTTTAGCGAAGTTCACGCTGTGGCGATTCAGCGAAGATGAATTAATTGTCGTCACGGTGATAAACAGTTTGCTCACGTTGCTGATTGCGATTTACACGGGCATTGTCGATTGCCTGCAACCGATGGTTTGTCAATATCACGCGGAGGGCGCACTTCATTCCGTGACGAAAACAATGCGGCTGGGAATTGCCTCGACAATCGCCGTGACGCTTGCGATAATTTTGTTCGGGATGATTTTCGCGGAATTTTTGCCGGGATTGTTCGGCGTCGGTCGCGAAGAAATTTTATATTCGGACGCCGTCCTTGCCGCAAGAATATTTTTGCCGTTCACGGTGTTTTTGGGCGTCACGCTCATGTTCTCGAATTATTACATTTACATTGAGCGGCTAAACTTGGGCGCGTTGATAAAAGTTTTGTTGTTGCTGATTTTGCCGAGCGCGGGCATGTTCGCGGGCATTTACGGCACGTGGCAAATGTGGTTGGGCGTCGGCTGTTCGTTTATCGTCGCGCTGATTTTGAATAAACTTTTGACACGAAAAAAATTCGGCTTGTTGTTGATTGACCCGCGTGCATTGAGACAACAATTTTCTTTCGACACGCCCGCCGTCAGAGAAAATTTTCCAAAACTGTCAAAGGCGTTGGAAAAATATTTTTCGCGCATGAATTTCAATGTCGGGCGCAAAAATTTTTTGACGGCTTTGGTTGCGGAATTGTTCCACGTCTACGCGGTGCGGCAAGAAAAACTTTTTCAGCTGGAGATTTCGATTATCCCCGCCGAACAATCAATGACGATAATTTTCCGCGACAACGGCTCGGCGAAAAATCCAATGGAGCAAAATTTAAGCCTGAACTTGCGACAAATTTTATACAACGCTCGCGAAAAGAAATACATGATTGACGGCGACGAAAATAAATTTATCGTCGTTGTTTGAGGAGGAATTTTTTTATGGAACAACTCACCGAAAGAAAATTTTATCCGTTGCGCCCGATTCAGCGTTGGTTGGTCGACACGCATTTTAATAAGGCAAAGTCCACCATGATGAATATCGGCGCGCTATTCAAACTTTCCGCACCGATTGACATTCAACGACTCGTTGACGCGTTCAACGAAATTTTGAACGCGCACGACATTTTTCGTTGCAGATTCGTTTTTCATCCCGAAACAAGCGACCTGTGCCAGACTTTCGACAACGAAATTTTTCCCGTGATTATCGAGGAGTGGACGGACGAGGAATTTCTCCTGATAAAAAAATATTTGGCGGAGCCGTATGACTTAATAGGCAAGCCGCTTTATCGCGTTTACATTTTCAAAACGCCGAGCGCGAATTATCTTTACATTGATTTTTATCACGCGACAATGGACGGCGTGTCTTCGGCGATTCTTTTCTTCAGCGAAGTGGATAAAATTTATCGCGGACGAAAAGTCAAACGTCCCGCGCTCAGCTATGCCGAATACGTCGACGAAGAATCAAAAATTTCGCCCGAAGAACTTTCCGCCGCGCACGATTACTGGAAAAAAATGCTTGCGCCTTTCGACGAGAAAAAACATTTGCCGCCCGTTGACGTGGAAGGTGTCGCCGCGTGGACTCAAGGCAATGTCGAATACGAGATTCAAAATTTTACCGAAAAATTTTTCCGCAACGACGGTTGCAACGAAAATACTTTTTTCCTTGGTGCGTCAATGCTCACGTTGGCAAAAGTCACCGGCTCGAACGAATCAATCATGAGCTGGATTCACAACGGACGCACGACGATGCGCGAACGCCGTATTATGGGGCTGATGCTCGAACAATTTCCCTGCGCGTGGAAATTCGCCGAAGACATTTCCGTTCGCGATTTCCTCGACAAGCTCGAAGGGCAAATCCGCACGGGCATTGAATATCGCAAAGGTCTGGACATGGTTTACAACGACGGCCTCGAAGATGATTGCGTCAGTTTTATTTTCCAAAAGAACATTCGCGAAGGTATAATTTTGGGCGACACGACGATGCAACCGGTTTACCTGCCGCCGAATGACATTTCTGCCGTGGAAAATGCGCTTGACATTGAAGTCAACGCCCGCGAAGACGGCACTTATGATTTGTTCCTTGACTACGACGCAAGCCGTTATTCCGAAGCGTCAATGAAAAATTTCGCCAAAACAATGAATAAAATTCTTATCGCAATGACGGACGAAACTAAAATGACTTCGGATATTTTGAGCTGAGCTATAAAAAATTTTCACGGCGTGTGACTTCAAAGTTGCCGCCGTTTTTTGTTGCCTTGAAACTTGCTTGCCGAAAAATTTTTTAGTACAATGCGGGAAATTTTTTTCACGGCGCGCAGATTTTTACGCGTCAAATAATTTTTTGCGAAAGGTTGCTGGGAAATGAAAAGGGAACTGATACATTTGGAGAACGTCGCCAAATCATTCGGGAATTTGCTCGTGCTGGACGAAATCGACTTGACGATTTACGAAAGCGAATTCATTACGTTACTTGGCCCGTCCGGTTGCGGCAAGACGACAATGCTGCGGATAATCGGCGGCTTTGAAATGCCCGACACGGGGCGCGTAATTTTCGACGGCAA
>CAMUZL010000152.1 GCA_947165185.1 uncultured Selenomonadales bacterium | reverse complement strand
AAGCTTTGATTTTCGATTCGTATTTCGACCCGTACAAAGGCGCGGTTGCTCACGTTCGGATTTTCGGCGGAAAAGTTCGCAAGGGCGACAAACTTAAGCTTTTGGCGACGAAAAAAGAGTTCGAGGCGACCGAAATCGGAATTTTTGCGCCCGCAATGACTGAACTTGACGAATTAACTGCCGGCGAAGTCGGTTATATCTGCGGAAGTCTCAAAGATGTGCGCGACGTGCGTGTCGGCGACACAATTACCACGTCAAACAAACCTGCCGAAGCTTTGGCGGGTTATCGTGCGCCCGTGCCCATGGTTTTTTGCGGATTGTACCCGACGGACAGCGTCGACTACGATAATTTGAAAGATGCGCTCGAAAAACTCCAGCTCAACGATGCCGCGCTTGTTTATGAGCCGGAAACGTCCGCCGCGTTGGGATTCGGTTTTCGTTGCGGATTTTTGGGACTTTTGCACATGGATGTTATCCAAGAACGTCTTGAGCGCGAATATAAATTAAAAATCGTCACGACCGCGCCCAGTGTCGTCTATCGCGTTCACAAAACCGACGGCGAAGTTTTCACGATTGACAATCCCGCCGCACTCCCGCCGACGACCGAAATTAAATTCGTCGAAGAGCCGATGGTTAAAGCGACCGTCATTGTGCCGAGCGATTATATCGGTGCCGTCATGGAGCTTTGTCGCGACAAACGCGGCACGTACAAGAGCATGGATTACATTGACAAGACCCGCGTCATGTTGGTTTACGAAATTCCGCTCAACGAAATTATTTACGACTTTTTCGACAAGCTGAAGTCGATGACGCGGGGTTATGCAAGTTTGGACTACGAACTTTCGGACTACAAGCAGAGCGATTTGGTCAAGCTGGACATTTTGCTTAACGGCGACATGGTTGACGCGTTAAGTTCAATCGTTCACCGCTCGCGCGCCGCGAAAGTCGGCAGAATTCTTGCGTTGAAACTCAAGCGGATTATTCCCGAACAACTTTTTGATATTCCCGTTCAGGCGGCAATCGGCGGCAGAATTATCGCCCGCGAGACCGTCAAAGCCCGTCGCAAAGATGTTTTGGCGAAATGTTACGGCGGCGACGTGTCCCGCAAGCGCAAACTGTTGGAGAAACAAAAGGCCGGCAAAAAACGCATGAAGGCTGTCGGCAGCGTCGAACTCCCGCAAGAAGCTTTTATGGCAGTTTTGACTGTCGGCGATGACGAGTAAATCTTGAGTTTTACGCAAAAAATTTTCCCCACTCAAACGAGCGGGGATTTTTTTATGTAGAAAACCGTTTCGGGGCGAATTTTTTATTCGGATGCGAAAAATCTTGTTGAAAATCATTTCGGAATGAATTTCGCAACAAAAAATCGGCTTGAAACGTTTCGAGAGTAATTTTTTATTCGGAGATGAAAAATCTTGCTGAAAATCATTTCGGGACGAATTTCGCAACAAAAAATCGGCTTGAAACGTTTCGGAGCGAATTTTTAGCTCAAAAACATTTCAAACCGATTTTGAACGTCGAAACCCGAAAATTTTTGGCGACTTAGTAAAATCGAACAAAACGTTCGATACAGCGAACCGGTAAAAAAACATTTGGATTTGGAATTGACAAAAAAAAAAAACAACTATTATAATCACTAAAGCCGACAAAAATTTTTTCACGAAGGTTAGGAGATGATTCATTATGGGGTACAAAACAATCTCGACCGATAACTCAAGCTGGACGGGCACGAGTTTTGCGGACAACGTTTATATCAATCTCGCCGACAAAGTTCGCGTCAACACGGCGGCGGGCAACGATTCAATCTATAACAGCGTAGGCTGGTACGACACAATCGACGCAGGCGACGGAAACGACACAATCAAAAGTTATCGCGGCAGGAGCTCTTCGCTTGTCGGCGGCGCGGGCGCAGATTTAATCAGCTTGAGCGGCGATGCGGCGAATATCACCGTCAAGGGCGGCACGGGCAACGACGTTATTTATGGCGATTCGGCGGCGCAACTGTTCCAATACGCAAACGGTGACGGAAACGATGTCATTTATAACTGGAGCGCGAACGACACCTTGCAACTTACAAGCGGCGGATTTTACTCGCGTTCGACCGTCGGCAATGATGTCGTCATCGAAGCCACCAACGGTAATGTCACGCTCAAAGGTGCGAAGGGCAAAACCGTCAACGTCAAAGGCGGAACGGAAATCAACGGCATAACGATGGGCAACGGCGACACAGACAGCCTGCTTGTTATTGAAGGTGGCGGATGGGCAACGATCGGTTCCTACACTTCTCGAAATATCAACAACACTGTCTCGAACAAAATTGTCAACGGCACCGCCTACAACGACACAATCACAAATTCGGGACAAAAAGTCACAATCAATTCCGGGGCAGGCAACGACAAAATCAGCAACAGCTACGGTCATAATTCTTCGATAGTTGCAGGCGCGGGCAACGATTCAATTTATTGCATCAGCGATTATGTCACGGTTTACGGCGGCGCAGGCAGTGATACCATAAGCAATGGCGTTTGGCGTTCAAAAATTTTCGGCGGCGCAGACAACGATTTAATCAGCCTTACGAGCTACTGGTACAACACACTCGACGGCGGCGACGGCAACGACACGATTATTGCGGGCGGCAATCAACATTCAGTCAACGGCGGTGCAGGTGCAGACAAAGTCAGTTTGAGCGGCAACAAGTTGACAGTCACTGGCGGCACGGGCAACGATACGATTTACTTTGGCGGCAACGAAAATATCGTCAGTTACGCGAACGGCGACGGAAACGATGTCATTTACAACTGGAGCGCGAATGACACGATTTCAATCACGGGCGGCAGTTACACGCGTTCGACCGTCGGCAGTGATGTCGTGCTCAAAGTCGGAAACGGTGCCGTTACGCTCAAAGGCGCGAAGAATACAACCGTCAACGTCAAAGGAACATTGGTACCAACGACGACCGCCAAGCCGAGCATTCCTTCCGGCGCGTTCACTTACAACGGTCACAGCTACATGCTTTATTACGGACTAAGCTCGTGGGAACAAGCAAAATCCTATTGCGAATCTCGTGGCGGACATTTGGCGGTTATTACAAGTGCCGGCGAAAATACCGCGCTGTTCAATTACATGAAACGAGCGGGCTACGATTCGGCTTATTTCGGTCTCTCGGACGCGTCGAAGGAAGGCACGTGGACTTGGACTAACGGCGAACGCGTCAGCTACACCAACTGGGCAAGCGGCGAGCCCAACGGCGGCACTTACGAAAATTACGGCATGTTCTACTACAAATACTCGGACGGCAAATGGAACGACGGCAATTTTGCGGCGGGCTCGACTTTCTACAGCGGCGGCAAAAAAATCGTCGACACGAATGCTTTCATCTGCGAATGGGATACCGTCACGAGTTCGACACCCGCCACAGTCGGCGGCGTCAACGTCAACAACACAACCTCGAACAAAACCGTCAACGGCACCGCCTACAACGACACGATTAAGAACACGGGCAACCGCGTCACAATCAATTCCGGTGCAGGCAACGACACCATTTCAAACAACGGCTACATCGAAAATATTTCCGTAAGCGCAGGCGCAGGCAACGATTCGATTTACACCTATAAAGCCAAATACGTTACTGTACTCGGCGGCGACGGCAACGACACGATTTTTAACAATCGCGTTGATTACGGCAAAATTTATGCGGGCGCGGGTGACGACACAATCAACAACATAGTTTACGGCAGTTACATTGACGGCGGCACGGGCAACGACAGAATCAGTTTGTCGGGCGGCTACGGAGGCAACACGGTTGTCGGCGGCACGGGCAACGATACGATTTACGGCGACGCGGCGGCTCAATTTTTCAGATACGCTTCGGGCGACGGCAACGATGTCATTTACAACTGGAGCGCGAACGACACGATTTCAATCACGGGCGGCAGTTACGCGCGTTCGACCGTCGGCAGTGATGTCGTGCTCAAAGTCGGAAGCGGTGCCATAACGCTCAAAGGCGCGAAGAATTCAACCGTCAACGTCAAAGGAACTCTTGCGAGCGGCGGCGGCTCCACGATACCCGCTCCGCAACCTTCGGGCAATGCCATCTACGGCACGAACGGACACGACAATTTGATAAATGCTTCTTCTCGATACAGCGTTAAATCGGGAATAAGCATTTACGGTTACGATGGAAACGACACAATCACAAATTACGGAAAGAACGTTTATATTTCGGGCGGTGCGGGCAACGATAAGATTGTCAGCTCAAATGCGAGCAATGTCACCGTCAACGGCAATGACGGACACGATGACATTAACGTCAGCGGAGACAATGCCCGAATTTATTGCGACAATGGCGACGATAATGTTGTCAGCAACGGCAGTTATTCCGTGGTTGAAGGCGGCAACGGCAACGACTACTTAAGGAGCAACAGCGGCAACAACGTTTCGATTTACGGAGGCTATGGCAACGATTACATTCAGGCAACAGGCAATTACAATCCAAATCGAAATGGCTTCTTCAGCGGCGGGGACGGCAGTGATACAATCGTCACTCAAGTTGGCAACGGACTTTCAATTTCGGGCGGCGCAGGCAATGACTTAATTCAACTTCAAAGCAGTCGCGCTGCCTGCGTCATTGCGTACAATTCGGGCGACGGCAACGACACAGTTACGGGCTTCGACGGAAATGACACGCTCAAAGTTTACGGCTCGTACACGCGCTCGACCGTCGGCAATGATGTCGTCGTCAAAGTCGGTTACGGCTCAATCACGCTCAAGAACGCGAAGAATTCGACGCTTAATATCAGCAACCTTTCAAGTTCGGCGGATTTGGTCGGCTCGGCGGATTTGGCAAGCGACGACTGGATAAGCGCGGACGATACAAATTTCGTCACGGGCGACACGCAAATTGATTCGATTGTCAAACCCGTCACGAATTATTTGGTCGGCAATTTCAACGCGGCTTCAATGAGTCTCACGCCGAAAAATAATTTCCTCACGTTCGCAAGCAAGAAATAAATTTCTGCGGACGCGTTCACGGCAAAAAAAAATCAGCCTCGACGAAATGTCGGGGCTTTTTTGTTTGCGTGAATGATTTACTTGGACTTGATGTAATTGATTAATCCGCCCGCGTCGGCAATTCCTTGCACGAACGGCGGCAACGGTTGCGCTTTGAACGTGTCGCCCGTCGTCAAGTTTTCAATCGTGCCCGTTGACGTGTCGATTTTCAAAACGTCGTTCGCGGAAATTTTTTCGACGGCATCACCGATTTCCAACAGCGGAAGACCGATATTTATTCCGTTGCGATAAAAAATTCGTGCGAAACTCGCGGCAATGACGACGGGAATGCCCGAAGCCTTGATTGCAACGG
Source organism: uncultured Selenomonadales bacterium (assembly GCA_947165185.1). Classification (GTDB taxonomy): domain Bacteria; phylum Bacillota; class Negativicutes; order Selenomonadales; family Selenomonadaceae; genus Quinella. The sequence continues at coordinate 211 of CAMUZL010000152.1, read as the reverse complement.
GAGCGTGTTCGCGGCTGGAACCGCAACCGAAATTTTTTCCGCCGACCATAATATCGCCCGCTTTTACGTTCGCCGCAAAAGTTTCGTCGATGTCAACCATGCAATGTTTCGCCAATTCCGCAGGATCGAACGTGTTCAGGTAACGTGCGGGAATTATAACGTCCGTGTCGATATTGTCGCCGTAACGCCAGACTTTGCCTTCAATTTTCAT
>CAMUZL010000151.1 GCA_947165185.1 uncultured Selenomonadales bacterium | reverse complement strand
GCGACATGTTCGCGCAGACGCCGGCACCGAAGACGATAAGAACCATGGTGCCCATGAATTCGCCAAATAAGTTATCCATGAAGAATACCTTCTTTCGAGTTATGAATTAATGCTTGTCGCAGGGACGGGAGGCGAAACTTTCCCGCCCCCGCAAACATTTCAAGCCGAAGAAATTTTAATCGTCATTCAACCAATTCATTGCGTGTTTGACGGCTTTGCGCCAACCTTTGTAAAGCGCGTCAGCCTCGTAACGTTTCATTTCGGGTTCAAAGCGCGTTTCAAGTTGCCACGCGGATTTGAGTTCCTCTTTGTTCTTCCAGACGCCGACGGCAAGACCCGCAAGGTAAGCCGCACCGAGAGCCGTCGTTTCGACAATCTGCGGACGATCCACGGGAACGCCGAGCAAGTCAGCTTGGAATTGCATCATCAAGTTGTTTGCGGAAGCACCGCCGTCGACTTTGAGCGCGGTAAGTTTATTGCCGCTGTCGGCCTCCATTGCTTCTAAAACGTCGCGGGTTTGATATGCAAGCGAGTCGAGCGTTGCGCGGACGATGTGAGCTTTCGTCGTGCCGCGAGTCAAGCCGATAATCATGCCGCGAGCGTTCATGTCCCAATACGGTGCGCCGAGACCGACGAACGCGGGAACGAAATAAACGCCGCCCGTGTCTTTGACTTTTTTGGCGACCCATTCGGAATCGGGGGCACTGTCGACCATTCGCACGCCGTCACGGAGCCATTGAATTGCCGAGCCTGCGACGAAGATTGAGCCTTCAAGCGCGTATTCGACTTTGCCGTCGAGACCCCAGGCGATTGTGGTGACAAGCCCGTTTTTGGATTTGTGAATTTCCGTGCCCGTGTTCATGAGCATGAAACAGCCCGTGCCGTAAGTGTTTTTCGCCGTGCCGGGTTCGAAGCAGTTTTGTCCGAACAATGCGGACTGTTGGTCACCTGCCGCGCCCGAAACGGGAATTGCCGCGCCGAGAATTGTCGGGACGCTTTCGCCGTAAATGCAGCTGGACGGTTTGACTTCGGGCAAAATCGCTTTCGGGACATCAAGATATTTCATCAACTGTTCGTCCCATTCAAGCGTGTTGATGTTGTAAATCAGCGTGCGGGAGGCGTTGGAATAATCGGTAACGTGAACTTTGCCGCCCGTGAGTTTCCAAATAAGCCAAGTGTCAATCGTGCCGAAAAGTAATTCGCCTGCTTCGGCTTTTGCACGTGCGCCCTCGACGTTGTCAAGCAACCATTTAATTTTCGTGCCGGAGAAATACGCGTCAATCTGCAGACCGGTTTTGTCCTGGAATTCGGCGGCGTGTTCGGCCTTGAGAGCTTCGGCAATGGGCGCGGTTTGACGGGACTGCCAGACAATCGCGTTGTAAATCGGGCGACCGGTTTTCTTGTCCCAGATAACAGTTGTCTCGCGTTGATTGGTGATACCGATTGCCGCAATGTCTGCCGCGTCAAGTCCGGAACGTTCCAAAGCTTCTTTCATGACGGCAACCATTGTGCTCCAGATTTCGTCCGCGTCGTGTTCGACCCAGCCGGGTTTCGGGAAATGTTGCGTGAATTCTCTTTGCGATACGCCGACGATTTTGGAATTTTTGTCGAAGATGATGGCGCGATTGCTGGTTGTGCCGGCGTCGAGAGCCATTACGTATTCTTTTGCCACAGTAAAAACCCCTCCTCAAAATTTAAAACAAATCTTACCGCAAAAGTTCACTGCCAAAAAATTTTTTTGCCAAGCGTCACCTCCTCGACGAATCAGAAATTACTTGTAAGCCTTTGCCAGAATTTCAATCGGGTGGCAAGGCTTAATGTTGGTGCCGTGATGAATCTGCATACGACAAGTGCCGCAGTCGCTGATGACTTTTTCAAAGTCTTGTTCTTTGACGCGCTCGAAAAGTTTCGCGCCGATCTTCATTGAAATTTCGTATTTGTCTTTGCGAAAACCGTAGTTACCGGAAATGCCGCAACAGCCCGCGTCCGCCGTTACAACTTTCGCGCCGAATTCTTCCAAAATATTTTGTGCGGGAAGACCGATTGCCTGCGATTTCAAATGGCAGGGCACGTGGTAAAGCAAGCGTTGATTAATCGGGTTTACATCCTCGTTGAACTGCCCGCGCTCCTGCAGAATCTCCAAAAATTCAAATGCATCGTAAACGTTCTCTGCCGCCTCGTGCATTTCGTGTTCGCCGAAAAGTTCGTGATATTCTTCCTTCAACATGAGTGAGCAGCTCGTACACGGCGTGACGACGGGGATGCCCTTGCGTTTCCAATCCAAAATTCGGGCAACGTTGTTGTCGGCATGTTGGCGCGCCTCGTCCAAAAAGCCCGTGACGACCAGCGGCGACCCGCAACAGTTAAAACCTTCGTCGATTAAAACTTCGTAGCCGTTCGCGTTCATGACTTTGACGAACGCTTCGCCGACCTGCGGTTCGTTGTCGTTGATGTAACAGCCCGTGAACATGACAACTTTTCTGCTCGCGGAAGTTTGTTTAATTCGCTTGTGCAAATCTTTAAACGATGTCGACGCGTAAGCCGGCATATTTCGTTCGCCCGCAAGTCCGAGCGCACTGAACACGCCCAAAGTTTTGCCGATACTCATGCCGATATTTGAAAACGTCGCGCCGAAAGGCATCATGCGAATCATTTTCGCCATACGTTCGCCGTGCGCCAACATGTCTTCGTGCCGCAGATGCGGATGATTTTTGTAATACTCCGCCCGTTGCAACATGTTGAGCGTCGAGACCGCCACGCCCGACGGACAGGCACGGTCACAGCTCTTGCAGTTCGAGCAGAAATTTAAACTTTCCTCAACGTCCTCTTGCGAAAAATGCATTCGTCCGTGCGCAGGCCCGACGAGTTTCGGTCCGCGATATTCTTTGACTGCCGCCATAACGGGACAATTCGCCATGCAGGACGTGCACGAAAGACAGCGGTCGCCCGTGAAAATTGCTTTTGTGTTGTCGCTCATAATGCCACCCCCGAAGTCAGTTAGGAGTTTGAAGTTAGGAGTTAGGAGTTAAATTCGCGTCGCAATTCCCAACTCCTCACTCCTAATTCCTAACTACTAACTGCTAGAACGCTGCTTTGTACGCCGACGAAATTGCAATGCCGCCCGCCGAACGTTCAAAAATTTTATCACAGCCGCCGAGATTCGCGCCGACGACGTGCAGATTGTCGAACAAAATTTTTCCGCTCGCGTCGACGGGTCTCAAGTTTTCGTCAGTGAAAATTCCCGTCATCGAAAAGCCTTGCGGTTTGTCCTCGAAAAGTTGTTGGTTGCTCCAATTTTCCGCGCCCGTCGGGAAAAAGACCGGCAAGTCGAAAATCGTTTCTTTCGGCGAATCGAATTCGCGCATCGTAATTCCGCCGCTGTAAAATCCGCCCGTCGCCAAAATAATTTTGCGTGCGGGGAAAGTTTTTTCGCGCACGACATTTTCAACGACGACGCCGGTAACTTTTTTGCCTTCGACGACGCCGCGAACGACTTTGGAATTCTCAAAAATTTTGACGCCCGATTTTTGCAGGTACTTAATGAACGCCCGTTGCAGACGAATTCCCGCAGGCGAAGGCGGCAAACAAGTCGTCTCGAAAATTTCTGCGCGGAGTTGCGTTTTAATAATGTCACGCGAAAAATTGCCCGCCACGCCCAAAATCGGCGGAATGATAATCGCGTCGTCACCACCCGCGTTGAGAGCTTTTAACTCGTTGGCAAGCGGCTGTTCGTTGTCCGTCAAAAGTTGCGCGGCGTCCATGCAAGTTATGTCGCGTCCGCCCAAAAGTTTCAAGTCGATTTTGGCGGTCTCGAAAATTTTATCGGGGAAATATTTTTTGAGGTTGTCGACAATCATCGACGCATAAAAATCTTTCAAGCCCGCAAGTTCCACGACGAAAATTTTTTTCTTGTCGGCAAGTTTCGTTGCGTCCATTGATTCGGGGACAATCGCGGAATATTTCAGCGTGCCGACTGCGGTGACAATCGGAATTTGTGCGGAAGTTCTGCCGACGTAAGGCAAATTCGCCTGCGCGGCAACGTCACAGAAAAATTTCGTCGAAGCGTCGATTGCCTTCGCGCCGATTTTTTTATAAGGATGCGTGTCGGGAAGATTTTTAATTGCGGCATCGGGATTTTTCGCGTCAAGAAAATCAATCGCGCCGCTCGCCAACGGAAGCGAACCGGAGCCGTAAGTCAACAGCGTGACACTTTGCTTGCGACTTGCCGCAACGGCCGCCGCCATCAAGCCCGCAAGCCCGCCGCCGATAACAATCACGTCAGAAGTTTTCATTTGGGCTCGCCTCCCGTCACGTTCATTGAAAGTTCGTAAATTGAGCGCGTCATTTCGGTTTCACGCAACGTGCGACCGAGCAACACGGGGCGAATACCTTTCCAGCGACCTTGCAAAAATTCTTTCATGCGGGTGAGCGAATCTTTTGCGGTGGACTCGACGCCCATATCAGCGAAGACTGCCGCCGCTCTCAACGCGCAGAAATTCCCCTGGCAGGTGCCCATGCCGATACGCGTCCGCCGCCGAACGTCGTTGACGATAAAGCTTGTGTCGGATTTGCAAATTTCCTCGACTTCGGCGCGGGTGACGTTTTCGCATTCGCAAACGAGTTCGCGACTTTCGGGATCATTTTCCAGACGTTCGACGACTTTTTTGAAACGTTCGACGCCCAAACGAGTTGCCGCCAAATTCGTGCCGTATGACGGGAAAAATTTTTTCGCACGAGCTTTATCGGCGTCGGAAACTTCCTCAACGAGCGGTTCTTCCGCCGTGCGACAAGGCGTCGTGTTATTCAATTTCGCGCAGATTTGGTTGCACATTTTTTCCGCCATCAATCTGTACGTCGTGAACTTGCCGCCGACAATCGTAAAGAAACCTTTCAAGCCGTCATTTGCGTGGTCGACGATTGCGAAACCGCGTGACGCCGAACGTCCGACCGCGCCGCCGGGCGGAATGTAAAGCGGTCTTGAGCCGGCGAACGTCCGAAGAATTCGGAAGTCGCGCAAGTCCTCAAAAGTTTCCTCGCCGATTTTCAACAGACTCTCGACTTCTTCGCGTGAAGTCGACGTATCTTCGGGATTTGGGACGCTCATTGACGACGTGCCCAAAATTGTAATTGAGCCGTGCGGAACAAAAATATCGCCGTCGGAAGATTTATGCAAGCGGTTGACGACGTGATTAACAATTCGTTGATTGAACGCAATGAGCGTACCTTTGTCGGGTTGAACGCCGATTTCGACGCCCGCAAGCTTGCCGACAAAACCTGCCCAGCCGCCCGCCGCGTTGACGGCAATGTCGCAGGCAATTTCGTATTCTTCGCCGGTGAATTGGTTGCGAACTTTGACGCCGCGCAATTCGCCGTTGACGCTGTCGAATCCGACAACTTCAGTGTAAGTCTTGAGTTCGCCGCCGTAACGTTTCGACGAATCAATAAGTTGCCACGCCATACGAAAACCGTCGACAGCCGCGTCGGGAACAAGATATGCGCTTTTGACACGTTTGCGGGAAAGTCTCGGCTCCAATTTAAAAGCCTCGTCCAAAGTTATCGGCGTCGCCTCAATGCCGCTGTCCGCGCAACCTTTGACCCAAGCTTCTTCGTAAGCTTCGTCGTCAATGTCCAGACGCGTAAACATACCGCCGCACGGTTCGACGCACGACTTGCCGATCTTGCGCATGATTTGATTTTCGATGATACATTCTTTGGCGGCTTCCTGGTCTTTGA
>CAMUZL010000150.1 GCA_947165185.1 uncultured Selenomonadales bacterium | reverse complement strand
GGCCGACAACATGAACTATTCGCGCTGGTTGGAAAAATATTTCGTCTTGACGCGGGCAACGGGACTTTTTAACGGCGTTTGCGCGTTGATTTGGTTCCTGGCGGCAAGATTTTTTTTCGCGGTTGATTCAAATTTCGGCGCAGGCAAAAGAATTATTTGGTTCGGATTATTTTTTCTGTCGCTGGCGATAAGTTTGGGCGTCCCGCATTTTTACGCGCCGTTGCTCGGAATCAAACTTAACGGAATAATTTTTGCACTGTTCGCGGCAATTTTCACGGGGCTCGGCTTTTGGTTGCTGACGATTTTCACGACGCCGCTCGCGTTCAAATACACTCCGCTCGGCGCACAACTTTTGAGGAGGCGACGCGCATGAGTTATCTTTTCGTGTCAATCGGCGGCACGGGCGCGAAAATTATGGAGGCGCTGACGCATCTTTGTATCGCGGGCGCGCTCCCCGGCGACGAACGACTTTTTATCGCGGCGATTGATCCCGATGTCGGCAACGGGAATTTGGAGCGAACGTCGACCGCGCTGAATAATTTTGTAGCGTTCCAAAATTTTTCCGTCGGACTTGATTCGTCGCTGTTCAAAAATAAAATTTCCGTGCTGAAGCCGTTCCCGTGGAATCCGACGGGGCACGACAAAACGCTTGACGATTTAATTTCGTTTCACCGGTACAGGAATTCGCCCGTCGGCAAACTTTACGAAACTTTATACACGCGGCGCGAACGTTCGACCACGCTCAACGAAGGCTTTCGCGGGCATCCGTCGATTGGCGCGGCAGTTCTCGCTAAAACTTTCGACGACGCACAACGTTGGGCGACTTTGACGAATCAAATTGAAAAAATTCTCGGCGAAGGCGGCACGTTGAAAATTTTTCTTGCGGGTTCGGTTTTCGGCGGCACGGGCGCGGCGGGACTTCCTACCGTGGCGCGGTTGCTCAAAAATAATTTGGCGGACTACGCGGACAGAATTTCAATCGGCGGCGTGTTGATGTTGCCGTACTTCAGTTTCACGCCCGAAGGAAATTTGGACGAACTTTTTGTGCGCAGTGAAAATTTTTTGGCGAACACCAAAGCGGCGTTGAAATATTATTCCGAGCGCGAAAATCTTTTTGACGCGACATATTTCGTCGGCGATTCGGTTTTGACGCCCGTTGCTGAATTTTCCGTCGGCGCGGCGAATCAGCGAAATGAAGCTCACGTCGCGGAACTTTACGCGGCATTGGCGGCGGCGGATTTTTTTGCACGACCTCTGCACGGGCAGAAAACTTTTAAATATATTTGCCGTCACGAGCCGAATAAATTTTCTTGGGACGACCTGCCGACTTCGCGGGAAAGTTTCGTGCAGTTCGCAAGATTTATTTTCGCTTACGTGCACATCGTCAAGCCCGTTTTGAGCGATTTGGTTGCGGGCAACGCGAAGGCTTACAAATATCCGTGGTTCGTGGATTATCTCGACGGCGTGGACGTGACGGCGGCGGACGTGGTGAATTTCAATTTTTATGCGGAGGCGTTCGCGGCGTGGCTTAAACAGCTTGAAACTCTCGACGGGCGCGAAGTTTTTTTTATCGATTCGGCAATGTTCACAGCGAATCCCGCGAAGTTGGTAGACAAAAAACTTTTCGCGTCGCTTGACGGAAAAAAATCCGCGCTTGACGTTCGCGAAGTGTGGTACAGATTAACCGAGCCGTGCAAGTTCGATTCGTCGGCAAAAGGTTTCGGGAAATTTTTGCGCCGACTTTACGATTGTTGCGCGGTTTGAAAATTTTTAAGGGGGTTTGACGCCTTGGAGACATTTTGTATTGCTTTAGCTATCGTCGGACTAATGCTTTTCGCGTATCGGGGCTGGTCAATCATCTTAATCGCGCCGTTTTTCGCGGTGTTGGCGGCAATTTTGAGCGAGCTGGGAATTTTGCCCGTGTACAGCGAATTATACATGACGCGGCTGGCGGAGTACACGAAGACTTATTATCCAGTGTTTTTATTCGGCGCGGTTTTCGCACGGCTGATGGAAAAAGGCGGACTTGCTTCGGCAATCGCGGGCAAAATCATGGAAGTTTTGGGCGAACAACGCGCAATTTTGGCGGTGTTGCTCGGCTGCGCGGCGTTGACTTACGGCGGCTTGAGCGTCTTTGTCGTGGCGTTCGTAATGTATCCGTTCGGCGCGGAACTTTTTCGCAAGGCGGACATCCCGAAAAAATTATTGCCCGCAACGTTGTGGATGGGAATTTTTTCGTTCGCAATGGTCGCGCTCCCCGGCACGCCGCAAATTCAAAATATTATTCCGTCGTCGTATTTCGGCACGTCGACTTGGGCGGGCGCGGGCATCGGAATTTTCGCGACGATTTTATTTTTTGCGGCGGCATTTTTATGGCTGAGCTTCCGAAAAAATCGCTTGCAAGCGGCGGGCGAAGGTTACGGCGAACATCTTGAAGGCGGAACACAACGGCGCGAAAGAAATTTGCCGCATTGGACGCAGGCTTTAATTCCGTTGGGCATGGTTATCGTGATAAATATTATTTTGAGCAATCCGTTTCACTGGGTTTGGGGATTTCACTGGGACGAAAACAGTTTGCAAGCGTTTGTTCCGTTTAAGCTGAGTTTGTTGGCGGGCAGCGTCGGAAAAATTCAAGCGATTTGGTCAATCAGCGTCGCTTTAATTATCAGCTCGATTGCGGCGGCGTACATCGGGCGCAAGCGTTTCATGCGCAAGAAAGAAAATTTTTTGCAGACGATTAATTTCGGTGCCGCGTCAAGTTGTGCGGCGGTTTTAAATGTCGCATCGGGTTTTGCATTCGGCTCCGTGCTGGTGATTTTGCCGGGCTTTTTGCCGATTCGCGAAATTTTGCTCGGAATTGCTGACTCGGCGGGGCCGTTGGTGTCGGCGGTTGTCACGACAAATATCATGTGCGGAATAACCGGCTCGGCTTCGGGCGGCTTGACAATCGCGTTGAGTATGCTCGGCGACACGTGGGCGCAAATGGCGGCGGCGCAGGGAATTTCGGCTGACGCGTTGCACAGAATCGTTTCAATCGCGTCCGTCGGCATTGACCCCGTACCGCATTGCGGCGCGCTCGTCACGTTGCTGGCGATTTGCGGACTCACGCACAAAGATTCTTACTTCGACATCGTCGTTTTGATGGGGCTGAAATTTCTTATCCCGTATCTCTGCGTGATTTTCTACATGCTGACGGGAATTTCATGAGTTTTTTTACGTCGAAAGGAGATTTCACATGCAAACCAAGAAAAAAATTCTCCAACGCATTGAAAATTTCGATCCCGAATTGTTTCAAGTGCTCAAAAACGCTCTGAGCCGCCAAATTTCCACGCTGTCACTGATTCCGACGGATTCTGCCGCGTCGCCGTTTTCGTCGTACCTCAAAGGCAGCGCGTTGGGAAATGATTTTATCGATTATCGCTCCGCCGAACATCACAGCCGTTTTGAAAAACTTGCGGCGGCTCGTGCGTGCGAACTTTTCGGCGCGGAACATGCGATTGTGCGTCTCGGAAATACTGCGGCGGCGAATCGCGTAGTTTTTCAAACTTTCGCCAAGCCCGACGATAATATTTTGTCGTTCAATCTTCGCAAGCGGGAATATTGCACGGGCGACCAGATGAATTATTTTTTCATGAAGTATTCGCTTGAGCCTGAAACTTTTCGCTTGAACTTCGATAAAATTCGTGCGCTTGCTTTGGCGTCCGAACCGAAGATGATAATTTGTTCGCCCGTGAATTATCCGAAAAATATTGACTACGCCAAACTCCGCAAAATTGCCGACGACGTTGGCGCGATTTTGTGGATTGATTTGGGGCAGAATTCCGGATTAATCGCCGCGAAAAAAATTCCGTCGCCCGTGAAATTTGCCGACGTGGTGACTTTCGCCGCAAGTGACGCGCTTCACGGTCCGCAAACGGGAATTATCCTTTGCAAGAAAAAATTTTCCGCGACGCTCGATCAAAAAGTTATCGACACGGGTCATGCGTCGCTGAAAAAAAATGTTCTCGCCGCACTCGCGATAACTTTTGCCGAAGCGGGTTGCGAAGCTTATGAAGATTACGCCGAACAAGTTTTGGAAAACGCCCGTGCGCTCGAAAAAGGTTTAAAAAAATCCGGCGCGGAATTAATTTGTTCGCCGACGGAAAATCATTTGGTGCTTGTGCGACTGCCCGATTCGGTCAACGGCGAATTTCTTGCGAAAAAACTTGCGCAGGCGAATCTTTTGGTCAAGCCGGAAATTTTCTTCACGTCCGACGAAAAAATTTCCCATAAAATTTTGCGACTGTCGACGCTCGACCCGACAACCCGCGCTTTAAAAGCAAAAGACATGCAAAAAGTCGGCGAAACGCTCGGAAAATTTTTGTTGTCGCCGCAAAATCAGGCGGAAATTGATGCCGTGGGAAAAGTTATCCGCAAGCTGGTTGAAAATCAGCCGTTATTTTCCGAAGAGTGGTTGCCCGACGCCGAATCGCAAGATTTTGACTCGGATTTGATGATGACGGCAATGGTTCACTGGCGACTTTAATCGGGGGATTTTTTATGTCGAACGTCGTCACGATTACGGGCGTGAAAAAACTTTACAAAATGGGCTCCGAAACCGTTGCCGCGCTCAACGGCGTCGATTTAACGATTGATTCGGGCGAATTCGTCGCGCTTATGGGGCCTTCGGGTTCCGGTAAGTCGACGCTGATGAATATTTTGGGATGCCTTGACCGCCCGACCGTCGGCTCGTACAAACTTTTGGGCCGGGAAGTCAGCGGTCTCGGCGATGACGACCTTGCGCGAATTCGCAACAAGACAATCGGTTTCGTGTTCCAAAATTTTAATCTGTTGCCGAAATTGACCAGCCTGGAAAATGTCGCGCTCCCCGCCGTTTACGCGGGCATAAGTTCAAAAAAACGTCTGCAACTGGCAATGGACGCGCTGAAAAAAGTTTCGCTCGACGACCGCGCCGAACATTTACCAAGCGAACTTTCGGGCGGCCAGCGTCAACGTGTGGCAATCGCCCGCGCAATCGCAATGAAGCCCGCAATTTTGATGGCGGACGAACCTACGGGCAACCTCGACACGAAATCGACGGGCGAAATCATGGAACTTTTCCGCGACCTGCACGCGGGCGGCTCGACGATAATTTTAGTCACGCACGAACCCGACATTGCACGCGCCGCCGACCGTCAAATTCTCGTCAAGGACGGGCAAATCACCAAAGACATTTTAACGGCGCACTCGGACGAAATTATCGACATTGTTTAACGGGGTGGCGAAATGCTTTTCACCGAACTTTTGAAAATGGCGGCCTTGAGTCTCGTCGCGAACAAAATGCGCACGCTTTTAACGATGCTCGGAATAATTATCGGCGTCGCGGCGGTTATCGCAATGGTTTCCGTCGGCATGGGCGTGAAAAAAAATGTCGTCGATTCAATTTCGCGGCTCGGCTCGAACATGCTGGTCATTATGTCGGGCAGTTCCAATCGCGGCGGCCCCAGAGGCGCGGCGGGTTCCGTCACAACTTTGACTTACGCGGACGCGGAGGCCATTAAAGACAAAATTAAAAATGTCGCTTACGTTTCGCCGACCGTGCAGGGCAGTTATCAAGTTGTCTACGGGCACGAAAATTGGAACACGACCGTTACCGGCGTAATTCCCGAATACGTTTCGATTCAGTCGCTCGAATTGCAAAGCGGATTATTTTTCAGCGAACACGATGTTGACGTTCGCAACCGCGTGGCGGTTA
>CAMUZL010000149.1 GCA_947165185.1 uncultured Selenomonadales bacterium | reverse complement strand
GCAATTCAAGCGGGCGCACGCGATTTTATCGTCAAACCCTTCCAGGCAGACCGCGTGTTGGAGGCCGTGCGCAAAGCCGTCGGCTGATGATTGACAAAATAAAAATTTATCTGCCGGTCGCACTCGCATTTTTGTGCGTGATTTGTTTCGGTGACTGTGTTGCCGAAGCTGCGGGCGGGTATTTGGAAGGCTACGAAGAAGTTGACCCCAGACCCACCGCAGTTTCATGGTGGTCGACGCTCGCTTATATGTTGAGCTTGTTTGCCGTGTTCGGCGTCGTGCTGGTTATGGCGTATTTTGCCGCAAGATTTATCGGCGGACGTTTCAACGCGGCGCGGCTGTCGGCTTCGGGCGGCAGAGTTCTGGAAAATTTACCGTTGGGACCAAATCGCTCTGTCTGCATCGTTGAAATGGCCGGCAGGGTGTTTTTGTTGGGAGTAACCGACCACAACATAAATCTTTTGGGCGAGATAACCGACAGAGATTTAATCGAACATTTGCACGCACAATCACTCAACACGGGCGACATGTTTTCGCAGGAGTTCGGCACGCTGTCGGGTTTGGTGCGAAAAATCCCGTTTATTAGGGACAAGGGACAAGGGGGAAGAGGTAAGTGATCAGATTTTTATTAATCTGCGCTCTCGTCTTGTCGTTCGCCGTAAACGTCGACGCGGCACCGATTATTCCGAATGTAAACGTCGAAGTCGGCACGGCGGATAATCCTCAACAGGTTGCCTCAACGTTGCAAGTTTTGGCAGTCTTGACGTTGGCGACGCTTGCCCCGGGGATTTTGATGATGACAACTTCGTTCGTGCGGATCGTCGTGATAATCGGCTTTTTGCGCAACGCACTGGCAACGCAGAACGTCCCGCCGAATCAAGTCATAATTTCGTTGGCACTGTTTTTGACGTTTTATATTATGGCACCGTATTGGTCACAGGCAAACGACAACGGGCTTCAACCGTATCTTGCGGGACAAATTTCGCAGGAAGAGGCTTTGACGAACGTTTTGGAACCGATGCGCGAATTTATGTTTCGACAGACTCGCGAATCAGATTTGGCACTTTTCGTCAACCTTAGCGATGCGCCGCGCCCCGAAAGTCAAGAGGACGTTTCGACGTTCGTGTTAATTCCCGCGTTCATTATCAGCGAACTGAAAACCGCGTTTCAAATCGGATTCATGATTTACGTGCCGTTTATCGTCATTGACATGATTGTCGCCACGACGTTGATGTCAATGGGTATGATGATGTTACCGCCCGTTATGATTTCCCTGCCGTTTAAAATATTGCTGTTCGTGATGATTGACGGTTGGCATTTGCTCATTCAGTCGATAATCGTAAGTTTCCGTTAGCGGAGGTGCGTCATGAGTGGTGATTTGGTCATTCAGCTTGGGCAAGAAGCGTTGATGGTTGTTTTAATCGTATCCGCGCCGATGTTGGGCTTGGGGCTTGCGGTCGGTTTGGCGGTCAGCGTTTTTCAGGCGACAACTTCAATTCAGGAACAGACGCTTGCTTTTATCCCGAAAATTATCGCAGTTTTTGTGGCGATTCTTATTTTCGGCCCGTGGATGCTCAGAATCATGGTCGAATTTTTTTCGGGAATTTTCATGGGCTTGCCGACGCGAATTTCATAGTAGCTAGTAGCTAGTGGTTATTAGCTAGCAACCAGCGACTAGGGTTTGTTGAAAAAGTAAAACCATGAGAAAATCAGGAGCCGTCACGGAGCGAAGGCGCGCTGGCAAGCGTTCGCGGCTCCGAGCCGACGCATTTGCAGGATGCAAATACCGTCGGCCAAAAAGCCTCACGACAACACTTCGGATAGTCGATAACGCAGTACTCGCCCGCCGCGTAGGCGCAGTTTCTTTTGGCGAACGCGAACTGGTGAGCGTGAGGTTTTCTTTGCTGTCAAAGAAAAGTAGATTAAAACACGCTCGACAGTTTTCAACAGACCCTAGCGATCTAAAAACGGAGGTGAAATCAGATGCGTTCGCCAAAAGATATGGAAATTATCCAAATCGATATAACGAATGCTTGCCCGCATACTTGCTCGAATTGTACGCGCTTTTGCGGACATCACAAAAAGCCGTTCTTTATGGATTTCGATACGTTCAAAAATGCGGTTGATTCGCTGAGCGAATTTCCAAATATGGTCGGGATAATAGGCGGCGAACCGACGTTGCATCCTGAGTTTGAAAAATTTGTCAACTACCTGCGCGACAGCCGTATCGGAGTAAATAAGCGTTACAAAATTTTACGCGAGCCGATATCGAATATGCTTAGATATATTCTGACGAATCTTCAAAACGTCAATTCCAAATTGGGGCTCTGGTCGTCGCTCAATGAAGGCTATTACAAGCATTTTGAATTAATCAACGATTCATTTCCGGCGCAATATCTCAATGACCACGACAACGTATGTCGACATCAAGCCTTGTTGATGCCGCGCAAGGAACTGGGTATTTCGGACGAAGAGTGGCTAACAAAACGTGACGCCTGCTGGGTACAAAACACGTGGTCGGCGACGATAACGCCCAAAGGTGCCTTTTTCTGCGAAGTGGCGGGTTCATTGGATATGCTCTTCGACGGCCCCGGCGGTTGGAAAGTTGAGCCCGGTTGGTGGAAGCGCGAAGTAAAAGATTTTGCCGATCAGTTGCCGTGGTGCGAATTGTGTTCGGGTTGCTTGGACGTGCCGCAAAGAATATCCAACGACGAGCGCGACGACATGACGCCCGAAATTTTCGAGACGCTCAAGAGCATAGGCAGCCCGAAAATCAAACGCGGCAAATTCGTCGTACACAATCCGAAAACTTTCGACAAAACGCAATATCACACTTTCACGGGCGAAAATGATTATATGGCCGTTGCGGGAAACGTGCGCACGACAACGAAAAACCGCAACTATTATCCGAAAGAGTTTATACACGTCACTTTTGCCGACGTTCGCGAAATATCCAAAGACAATCAAGCGAAAGATTGGGTTATCGTTTCCGAGGACGTTGAACGTGCGAAAAAAATTTTTACCGTGTTGAAAGATATGGTCATCAATCCCGGTTGCATTTTCGTTGCGCAAGACGCGCTGATTTTTAACGTTCGGGCGATGTCGCTGAGAAAATATTTTGACGCGAGAGAAGCCTTACCCGAAAATTTTTGGGATTGTTACCCGCCCGACAAAATCGTCAGTATTAATATTTGAGCGGATAAAAAGTCGTCACTTTGGGAGGTCGAAAGTTTGACGGAGCTTGACTTTTACGACATTGTGCAAGGACAAGTGGCGGCGTTTCTGTTGGTGCTGACACGTGCGAGCGGCATTTTTTTTATATCGCCGTTTTTCGGCAGCATGAACGTATCCAATCAGGTACGTGCGGGCACGGCAGTAATTTTCGCGGTGACATTGTTTCCCCTCGTCGTAAAAGAATCCGTAATTCAAGCTCCGGACACCTTGCTTATTTTCGCCTTCACCGTCGCAAAAGAACTTTTTATCGGCTGGCTAATCGGGCTTATCGCGTACATAACGCTGGCGGCAGTGCACACGGCGGGCAAAATCATGGATATGCAAGTCGGCTTTGCAGTGGTGCAGATGATGGATCCGACGACAATGCAACAGACGGGTCTTATCGGCACGTTTCTGTACAACCTGACGATAATTTATTTTCTGATAACGAACGGTCACCACGTAATAATTTCGGCATTGGCAGAGAGTTTCCGATTGGTGCCGCTCAATTCGATGATTTGGAATCAATCATTGCCGCAACTGATAAACGATTTGACGGCGGGAATTTTCCTCAACGGAATGAAAATCGCAATGCCCGTGACGTTTGCAATTTTGCTCACGAACGTCGGATTGGGAATTTTGGCGCGAACAATGCCGCAGATGAATATTTTCGTCGTCGGCATTCCGATGCAACTGATGATAGGTACGTCAATGATATCAATGGTGTTGCCGTTTTATATCCTGTTTCTGGACGTGATTTTCAATGAAATGTATGCGACGTTTGCAATCGCGCTCAAAGCCCTTGGAGGTTGAAGGGACAAGGGAGAAGGGAGAAGAGAGAAAAGAAATCCCTTCCCCCTTCATCTTCGACTTGCAACGCTTTGCCGAGGGCGGCGACAAAACCGAAGAGCCGACAGCCAAAAAACGTTCCGACGCCCGCAAAAAAGGTCAAGTCGCCCGCAGTCAAGAACTCAACACCGCCTTTGTATTGCTCATGGGTTTTTTGATACTGCGGATTTTGTGGGAATATATTTACGTCAACATAGCCGAATATACGACGTATCTGTATTCGCATTTGTCGCAATCAGTCACGACCGAAGGCATAAGTGAACTTTTTATCGGAATCATGATACTGCTTGCGAAAACCGTCCTGCCGGTCATGTTCGCGATTTTGATAATCGGGCTGGCGGTAAATATTTATCAAGTCGGCTTCATGCTCACCACCGAGCCGCTGGAATTTAAACTCGACAAACTCAATCCGATAAACGGCTTCGGGCGCATCTTTTCCAAACGTTCGCTCATTGAACTGTTCAAGTCCATTTTCAAAATCATAATAATCGGCTACTTCCTGTGGCTGTATTTGAAAGACCAAATACCGCTGTTGCCGCAGTTCATATTTTTTGACTTGCCGCACTCTCTGGCGACGGCTGCGGACATAATTTTTACAATGGCGTTTCAAGTTGTCGGCGTGATTATGGTTTTGGGCGCGGCGGACTACGCCTATCAAAAGTGGCAGACGACGCAAGATTTGATGATGACAAAGCAGGAAGTCAAGGACGAGTACAAACAGACCGAAGGCGACCCGCAAATTAAGAGCAAAATCAAACAGAAACAACGTCAGATGGCAATGCAACGCATGATGAGCGAAGTACCCAAAGCAGACGTTATCGTCACCAACCCGACGCATTTGGCGGTTGCGTTGAAATATTCCAAAGGCATGGTCGCGCCCGTCGTCGTTGCCAAAGGTCAAGACCTCGTTGCCGAACGAATCAAGCAGATAGCCCGCGAACATCACATAATCATCGTCGAAAACAAACCTGTGGCGCGTGCGTTGTATCAAGCGGTGGAAGTCGGCGGCGTTGTTCCGGCTGAACTGTATCAGGCGGTGGCGGAGATTATCGCTTACGTCTATCGAATCAAACATCGGCGCACCGCGTGAAAAGCTTCCCCCTTGTCCCTTGTCCCTTGTCCCTTGTCCCTTAGAAATGAGGTAACACATGAACGACGAAGTACTGAGCGGCGAATCGTCCGTCATAGGCTCGTTTATCCAAAAATACAGCGACGTAATTATCGCGGTTACGCTCGTCATGATCGTCATCATGATGATTATTCCGTTGCCGACAACACTTTTGGACTTGCTGATTTGCCTGAATATCACAATCGCTCTGGTTGTCATCATGAGCGCAATTTACAACGAAGAAGCTCTGGATTTATCGGTCTTCCCGTCGTTGCTTTTGGTGACGACGCTTTTTCGGCTTGCGCTCAACATTTCGTCAACGCGGCTGATTTTGATTAACGGCTACGCGGGCGAAGTCATCACGGCTTTCGGCAACTTCGTCGTCGGCGGCAATCCCGTCGTCGGTTTCATCATGTTTATCATTTTGGTCATCATAAATTTTATCGTCATAACCAAAGGCTCCGAACGTGTCGCGGAAGTTTCGGCGCGTTTCACGTTGGACGCGATGCCCGGTAAACAAATGTCCATTGACGCGGACTTAAACCAAGGCGCGATAACCGACGAGGAAGCGAAAATTCGACGCTCGAAAATTCAGCGTGAAGCGGATTTCTTCGGCGCGATGGACGGTGCCTCGAAGTTCGTCAAAGGTGACGCCATTGCCGCGATAATCATCATGCTGATTAATATCGGCGGCGGATTTATTATCGGTATGGCGCAAAAAG
>CAMUZL010000148.1 GCA_947165185.1 uncultured Selenomonadales bacterium | reverse complement strand
TATGTCGGCACGCAGGTAGTTCGCGGCGTCAATCACTGGTTTATCGCGCAAGTTACGACGAGCGGCACGGCGAATCCGAAAAAGAAAATCGTCAAGCTTGCAGTAAACGAATTCCAAGGCAAATTTGAAGTTGTCGGGAACAGAACGGAAACAATTTTCGAGTAAACGAAATCCGGCAGAAGCCGTCCAACGCGGGCGGCTTTTCTGCTTTTCGGGAGAAAATCATTAGAAAAATTTTGACAAACGGTGACGCGACGCGAAAATCAACAGATAAAATCGTTAGAAATCGTGAGAAGTTATCAGACAACTTGAAATAACGCCGATTCTTATTTCAACTTACGGAGGCATAACTCATGATGACGTTGACAGAAACGATACCCATGATGACGAGCGACGATTATAGAGAACGATTCAAGGCGGAATATTATCAACTGAAAATCCGCGCATCTAAATTGCAATCGATAATTCAACACGACATGGATTTGGCGAATTCGCCGAAAATAATTTTGGAACGCCAAATTAATGCAATGCTTGATTATTTGTCGACGCTTGCACTTCGCGCAGAATTTGAGGGAATTGATTTACAGGAGGATTAAAGTATGAAACGACCGACAATCACCACAATCGACGGCAAGAAACACGAAATCAGAAACATTGACGGGCGCGCTTATCGTGTTGTTGCCGAGTTTGATAACAACTTGCCGAAATTTGGCGATTCAGATTTTATCGAGAAACACGCGGAAATTATCGCTGAATTCTTTGACGGCGTGACGCCCGACGATATTCTTGATTTGCCGCTTGAGGACATAGCCCCCGCGTCGCTGGAAGTTCGCTCATTCGTTTTTAATACCATATACGCAAAGAGCAAGGCGATTGAAAAAAACGCGCCGGAGGACAAGGCGACAGAACAGTAAAGCTTACCTTGTCCGTTTACGAACAGTACATAGCTCATTTGCGAATTTGGATGGGCGATTATCATTTATCGTTCGAGGAGATTGAACGAACACCACTTGATATTTTGTTCGATCTGGAAATCGTCACCAGCAAAATTACGACGGCATACGAGCGACAAAATTCAACAGGCAAAAAGAAAAAAGGAAGTCCGCGAAAATTGCCTATCGAACATTTCATTTGAGATTGACGGCGGGAGGTGAAGAAAGTGGCAGAAAGACAAGTGGGCGGATTATCAATGCGGATAGGCTTGACGTTATCGCAACTGCAGAGCGATTTTTTAGCGGCGGAGCAAACGGTCAAACAAGGCATTGCGACGTTAAATCGGCAACAAAATCTTGTGAAAATCCGTATGGAAGCTGAAACTGTCGGATTGGACGCGGCAGTCGACAAGACGAAAATTCTTGAGATACAGGAACGCGGCTTGATGCAGTTGCTTGAAATGCAACGAGACAAGTTGACTTTGGCGACCGCCGCTTATCGCGACTACGCGGCAAGCAAAGGCGCGAACGACGTTGGGGCAAAGAAACTGGAAACGGCAATGGAGCGCGAACGCCTTGCCGTCGTGCGACTGGAAGCCGAGCTTAAGAATTTGGCGGCGCAGAAAGTTTCAATCGACACGACAAACTTGCAGAGCAATATCGCCCGAATCAGCGCGCAGATTCAGCAAATCAGAATCAAAGCCGAGATTGATACCAGCCAACTTTCGGGAGCCAACGCCGCCTTTGATGCGCAAAAAATTCGGATAGCAGCCGTCACACAAGAGCTTGAACTTCAACGCCAAAAGCTGATTCAGTTGCGAACGGCAATGTATGAATCAGGACAGAGAAACGGCGGCAATAATGTTCAGACGCTTAATATCAAGAGTAACGTTTTACAGCAAATGCAGGAAATTCAGCGTCTCGAACAAAAGCTGAAAGAACTGCAGAACACGAACGTTAATCTTCAAATCCGAACCGATTCGCTTCGGCAAGCCGAACAGACAATCAGCGAGAGCATTTCACGAATCAACGCCAAAGTTGAGAATATCCGCGTCAGGGCAGAAGTCGACACGTCGAAGCTGAGCACGGCGGCAAGTGAATTCGACAGGGCGAAAGTTCAAGTTGCGGCATTGACCAGAGAACTGGAATTGCAAAAGCAGAAACTTGCCGAACTGAAAAAAGCTTATGCAACGTCGGTTAGTATGAGCGGATTGAACAGCGTCAAGTCGATTAATCTTAACACGGACATTCAAAGGCAGATTCAAGCGATTGATCAGCTCAAGGCGAAAATCGAGGAGCTTAACAAAATTCAGCCGCCGAAAACAAATAACTTGCTTAACGGTTATTTAAACATCAAAGGCGATATTGCGGGCAAGCTGAATACAATCACCAGCGCATTTAACGGAGTCGCCTCGGCGTCACATTCGGCGGACGGAGCTATCAGCAAATCGCTTGAAATTATCGGCGCAATTCCTCATCCGGTAGGGAAAGCCGTTGCCGCATTTGCGTCAATCCCACTCGTCATCAAAGGCATTGAAAGTTCATTGATAAGTTTGGCGGAAAATGTAGTTGCAAGCGGCGATGCTTTTTATGTCATGTCGCGAGGTATGCAACTCAGCATTGCCGACGCCGCAAAACTTTCGACAATCGCTAAAGTCACGGGCATTGAGATTAATGAAGTCAATAATTCAATGCGCCGTTTCAGTATGCAACTTACCAAAGGCGGCGAGAAAAGCAGTCTTATGGCGCAGACGCTTAAACGCTACGGAGCCGAGTTGACAGACGAAACGGGACGCATGAAAAACGAACTGGAGCTTGCTCAGGAATTGGGCAAAGCGTTTCGTGCGGCACAAGAAGAAGGCAACGGCGCGGCTTTTCGTGACATTGTCGGCGGTAAGTTTTGGTCGGGCGACTTTGTTACGTTTCTTGAAGACCTTGCCGACAATACCGAGGCGGCAGGAACCGTAGTTAAAAACAAGCTTGCCAATCCTGCTTTTGCTCATCAGATTCAAGGCGAGATTAATACGCTCAATGCGCAGGCGGGACAATTAGGCGGAGTTTTTGAAAGCGCGTTGTTGCCGGTCGTCCACGAAATTGTTCCGCGCATGACCCAAAGATTCGGAGAACTTACCGACGTTATTGCCGCGAACAAGGAGAACATAAAATTTCTCGGTGACGTAATGGCGACGCCTGTGAGACTGCTAAACGAAATGACTGACGGCGTCATTTCTTTGTCGAAAGCAATCGACGAGGCTCAAAACAACGGCACGTCTTTAGGAAATCTTTTCAACTTTTTAGGTGAATATCGCGATGATTTAGGCGCGTTGCTAAACGTTGCCCCTGGTACAGCGTTGACAGCTATTTTTTCGCCACAAATAGGGGCAACTAGCCTTGCAATTCGGAATTATCGTGAGGAAATTGAAGCATACAAACAAGCTCAAGAAGAATCAGCGAACGCGGTAAAGGCAAAACAGGATGAAGCAGAGGCGCGGCGGGCAAATACACTTGCATTAAACAAAGCAAATTTAGAAGCACAACAAAAATTAGAGACCGCACTATCGTCTACCGAAGACCGCCGAACAAAAATGGTACAAGAAGCCGAGGATATAATTTTCGGGATTCGCAGTAGCAGTTACGAAAAACAACTTCGCGAACACGAACGTTGGCAAAACGAGGAATTAGCGAAGATTCAAGAACTTCAAGAACTCGGCAAGAACGTGTTGGGGCAAGAAGGACTTTTCGACGACGAAGAGGCGGCTTTTTACGAACTTGATAACGCGAAAATTATTCAGATCGAAGAGGAGAAAGAACAGCGTCTTAAAGAAATCCGACAACGAATCACGGCGGCAGAGCGAACCGAAATACAAAATCGGATAATCGCTATCGAAGAAGAAAAAGAAAAATGGATTCAAGCCGGCATGGAAAAGGCGGAGGCGGAAAAACTTGCCGAGCGACAGAAAACACAAGCCATAAAACAACTGGAAACCGAAATCGCCGCAAATGTCGATTCAATTTGGCAGACCGAACTTCAAAATCGACTTTCACAGATTGAACGCGAGAAACAAGCGTGGATTCAAAAAGGCGTCGATGAAGTCAAAGCAACTCAGTGGGCAGAACAGTCAAAAGCCGATGCGCAACGACAAGCCGCAATGACCATTTTGAAAAACCAAGGTAAGGAATATGCGGCTTATCTTCGAGGCGGAATTGAAGAGTTAGAGGCGTATAAGCTTAAACAGTTAAAAAAATCCGGTGTTAATCCTACTTTTTTAGATATGACGCCAGAGCAACTGCAAGACTTTCAGCGAGCAAGCGATTTTGCCGACAAGTCTTTACTCCCCAATTTTATGACAGATATTGACCGCGATCATTATCAGCGATACAAAAACGGACAACCTTTAGATGAGCCATTACAGACCGTCATGGAGGCGTTGCCACAAGGCTTAAACGAACTGCCAACGGCGATACAAGACGCAACTGAAAGTTTATCGGAGATGCCGCCCGCTGTACTAAACGTAACAGAATCTTTGAGCGAATTGCCGACGGTAATACAAGGAATAACAGAAAATTTGCCGGCAATACAGCCGCAAGGCAGTGACCCTTCAGCGGGAAATTCGTTTTATGAATCACTATCACAACTGGAACCCGAAATTGAAAACGTTACATTGCAACTTTCAGAAATGACTGCGGCAATACAAGAAGCGTCCGAAAGTTTTGCGAATATAGCATTACCGAAAGATGAAAGCGTAGATAATCAAGTTCCGCAGTCAGCCACCAAAGAGGCGGATACAAGTAGTTTGATGGCGAAGTTAGAACCCGAAATTACGGAAGTCGTAAAACAACTTTCAAGCATGAATACGAGCACGCAGAAAGTCACTCAAAACTTTTCGAGTATGTCGACGAGTGTACAGGGGACGGCAGAAAAATCTAAAACTATGGCAACGAGCCTACAAGGGACGACGGAAAAATTTTCGGTAATGAATTCGGGACTGCAGACCGTTACAGTTAAAGTAAACACACTTGCCGCCGCTCTACAGGAATTGACTAATCGAGCCAAAGAAAAACCCGCCGAAAAACAGCCCGTTGAAGTCAGTACCTCAGTAAGTATAAACGAAGCGACTGCGTGGGACAGCGAACATATTCAGGAACTTGCCGACAAAGTTGCCGATAAAATTAAAGACGCCGTAGTCAATGCGATTGGGGGCGATTCAAATTCATATTAAGATTGGCGACGTTGAGACGTTGCGAACAGAAAATTGGTCAATTGTCCCCGACGATCGCCAAACCAAAATCGAGACGATTGGTGGCGTAGTCGTTCAGGATTTTGGACGCGTCGAAGCGGGCGACAATTATTCTTGCTCAGTAACCATGTCGACGGCGGCGGCTACGGTAGTATTCGCCTATTGGCACAATCGCGTTCTCGTTAACGTTCGAGACGTGGCGGGACTTGTTATTCCGAACATGCGGATCGTAGTGAAAAAATTCAGCTACGTTGACCGTTTCGAGAATTTTATTCAGGCAGACATTGAACTTTGGAGGGTATAAAAATGGCGAGACATTTGCATTTGTATATGAATAATCCAACCGCCGACGGAATTGACGGCACGGAAATTTCGAGCGGTGACGATACTTTACCGCTCAGCGCGACTTTAGACGCAAGTCAGTCGGAAGCCAAAGCGATGAAAGTTGCCGTCCGTTGTGATTCTGGTTACGAGATTGACGGTGACACGGATATTTATTTTGAGGGGACAAACGCGTCGAAGTGGCGAGTTGCCGAGGACGATAATTATGCAGACGCGGCGACCGCGTTGACTTATGCGAATTGGGAGAGTGCCATAACGCTGACAAACGTCGCGGCGACGAACGTTATCTTTTGGGTTAAGGCAACAAGCACGTCAGGAGAAGACCCACAAAATGACAGGACGGTTGACTTGATAGCCGAAGGGCTCGTTATCGCGACGGAGTGATTGATATGGCGTTCAGATACA
>CAMUZL010000147.1 GCA_947165185.1 uncultured Selenomonadales bacterium | reverse complement strand
TACACCGACGAAGAAGGTATCGTTAATGAGCATATGCGGCTGGTTTGCCGACGCGTCCGACGCGATAAAAATTTTCCGAATTACTTATTTCTAACTTTTGAACTTTGGAGGGTTTGAAATGGCGACAACCGATTACATTAACGTTTACATGAATAATCCGACGGCGGGCGCTACCGACGGCACTGCCGTTTCAACCGGCGGAACTTTTACCGCGCCGATTAATTTCCCTCTCGACGCAAGCGCAAACGAATCAAAGACTGTCAAGTTGGGAATTCGCACTGAAACTGGTTACGTGGCAAGCGGCGTGTCCATCGCCGACCAAAACGATACCGATGACCGATTGAAACTTTGCTTGACCGAAAACGACACGTTTGCCGATTCAATTTCAATCGGCTCCGTGAGCGCAGTCAATACGATTTTCTACGCACGGGCAAGCTCAGCCGATACCGAAAATCCGCAGACCGATAGAAGCGTTTCTTTTAGGGTTACGGGTATGTTAGCGGCGGTGTAATGTCATGGACGCAATAGCAAAATATTTATCATTCACGGGACAAAGCGGTTGTTATGCCGAGTTGCCGCTTGCTGTTTTGGCGGGCGCAGAAACTTTCACCGTCGAAGTAAAATTTTCTACCACGTCGACGAAAAACGTCACGAACACTTACGGCGGAAATCTTTGCGCGTGGGATATGGCAACCGTTTGGGGACGCGAAATCGGCGGCTTCGGTTGCGATGATGGCGGTCTTGTCGTCAACAACGGCAAAATTCTTTGGTGGTGTTCGCCGGCAAGCGCGGGCACTGCGACGAGCAATACCAAAATTGTATCCTCAAGCGCGGTCGTCAATGACGGTGACTTTCATAAAGTGGCGGTCGTGTCCTTAAACGGTGCGATTGATTTGTACTGCGACGGCGTCAATGTTGCTCACACCGATAACGTCAACGCAAAAATTTCATCGTCTCAAACCATTTTGCTTGCTTACGACAGCGATACAAATTCTTGGTTGCAGATGGACTTGCACGAGATAAGATTTTGGAACGTGGCGAGAACGCAGGCAGAAATTTTCGCGGACATTGACGGCACGGAAACGGGCTTGCAAGGCTGGTATCTGCCGAGCAATGAAGGCTTGAAGGATTATTCGGGCAACAATCGCCACGCCACTCTTTACGGCAATCCCGCTTACACTGAGTTGTCGACGTTGCCGATAGAATTCACCGCCGACGTTCAGCGCAAAATTATCAATCCGCCGAGAACGTGGCGATACGTCAATCTCGGCACTACCGATACGCTTTATGGCGAGGAAGGTTTTATCAGCGGCTTCACGCTTGAAAATCTTGACGAATCACAATCGAAGACCGGCACAGCTTTTTATCAGACCGCACGCGAAAAATGTTTCGACATTCCCGCGACCGATGAAATCTGGATTAAGTTCGATGTGTACTTCGACGGCTATGACCGCTGGCGAGCTTATAACGGCGGCACGAACGGAACAACGGGCATTTGCTCATACGCTAACGGCAGTATGTCCTTTTGGGTAAACGACGACGATAAAGGAAATTTCACTGACGTTTGTGACGTAAATCAGTTGCAGACCGTCTTGTTATACATGGTTAGCGACAGTTCGGCGGGCGTCGTCGAAGCGTGGGTTGACGGCACAAAAATTTATCGTTACACGGGCGACGTGAATCACGGCGAAGATTTTGCCGACATTTATCTGCAAAGTGACGGCGAAGGAACTTTTTTCAGCAACGTCATCATCTCGAATGCCGAAATTGGTTTGAACGACGGATACATTGCTTTTTCTGCCGACGTTCAACGAAGAATCAGTAGCCGCTTTGAATTAATCGCCGACGTTCAGCGTAAAGTTAATAACGTCATTTCCTTCGAGTTCGATGCCGACGTTGTGATTCGGGACATTTTGCCCGTGACTTTTTCCGCCGACGTTCAGCGGCGATTAACCACGCAGTTTGAATTCTCGGCTGACGTTGCAATTTTCGACACGTTTCCTTTTGAATTCGACGCCGACGTTAACCGCGCCATTAAAGGCAAGGTAAAACTTTTCGCTATCGACACGATCGAATATTTTTCGGGCGGCGGGTTAAGCAGTTCAGCTGACCTTGCCGACGATGATGAAACAGATTCGGACGACACGTTGACGCCGACAGTTATTCCGTCGCAAAGAATACCTGCCGCGCCCGATAACACTATCGGCTTGCAGAACATTGAAATTTCTTTGAACGAACAACAACTTACCGATAACGTTGCTTTTGTCGGCGTCGTGCCATTCGACATCATGTTTCCGGTTCAAGGACAATATCTCGATTACGTTTTCGATTTGCGCGTCGAACGCGTTCAACAAAAAGGCATTCTGTATTCTTGCGAGTGTTGCGCCGACATTGACCAACTGCTTTACACACAAATTGCCTACACGATCCCGCCGAATACTCCTTGGTCGTCAGGCGGCTCATCTTCAACCGAAACAACGACAAAAACAGAATCAACGCCGGCAAGCTCACACGCAATATGTTTAGCCGGCACAATCGGTAAAATCCCCGTGATTCAATTCGACGATTTTCAATCAACCGTGCTTATGGAAAATGCGGGCGGCGTCACTTATGCAGATTTGATTCGTGACGTTTTCGGCTGGTCGTCTCGCGTCCCTACTCAAATGATTAACGTCTTTATCCGCGCCGATAAAATTTTCTTCGTTCAGCGCGGACACGAGGCGCATTTGCTTGATTTGTCGGGCACAAAGCACACAATCCCGACCGTCACGCATGAACTTGTTCGGATGACGTGGGGTTCCACGCCGTGGAGTAAAACTGAAACGCGAGAATTTAAAAGTTACAAACCGCCTTCAAATTCTTCCGGCACAAGCGGCGACGGAAGTGACGACGACGATGACGACGACGATGACGACGACGATGACCCCGACAAAGACAATAAATGGACGAACGTCGGCGAAGTGACTACGGAAGACCTCGGAGGCACTACCGTAACCACCTACCATTACGATGAAAACGGCGTTTTACAAAATACCTATGCTGTATATACCAGCAAAACCGATTCCAAAGAAAATCATACCACATCAACGCACAATAGTTATACGCTTGACGGATTAATCCGAAAAATCCGTACAAAGGTGCGCTATTCGCAAGACCCCCAATCAAATACGGAAACCGTAACGACATATGGTTATTTGGTGTTGCCGGACGGCAAAAAATTTCTTTCGACCGAATCAACTATCGTATACGGCTATGGCGGAAAAATTATTGACAAACGAATCACGGTAAAAAGACCGACGGGCGGCGGGCAAGGCTCAAGTGACGACGATAATGGCGGTTCAGGCGGTAGCGGAAACGTTGGCGACGACCGCGTTACTCCTTACCAGCGCAGTCAAACCAACAAAACCAAAGAAGCCGCCTTGCAAGAACAATTAGACAACATTGACGCTTTTAATGCCGACCACGAATCAAATTATTACACCGAACAAAAATCGCGCACGCTTAACGGCTTGTCGCTCTATGATTCGTCATTCCCGATTCATGACACGGACAAACTTATCGAATTGACCGACGCTATCAAGTGGCTCAACCGCCGCACGAAAGAAACCGTTAGCATGACGATTTACGAATACCCGCATTTGATTGACTTCAACGATCGAATCATTTTCAACGGCGCAGAATATTTTCTGGTCAGCAATATCGCCACGACCAACGCACGCATTTTCAACGAGCAAAGAATTACTTTCACGAGGTGGTACTAATGGGCGTCTCCGCTGATTTTTCGCAAATGAATCACGCCATTATCGAGTACATCAACGCGAACATTCCGAAAGACAAAAACACCGCACAATTCGGCATAGTCAAAGGCAACCGCGTCATTATCGGCAATAAATCTTACTCGTACGTTCCGACCGTCGATTTGTATTTCGGCGACCAAGATAAAGTTGCTTGCATCTTACCCGAAAATTCCAGTTCAGCGGCTGTGGTAGGTGTTCCTTAATGTTTTACGTGACGCAAATTAAATCTGTCGGCGAAGGCGGCGTTATCGACGTTCAAGGCAGGAGACTGAACTTTATCGGCTATCTGCCAGTCAAAGCCGGTGATTCCGTTTACACTGACGGCAAAGTTATTTTCGGCAACGCTCCGCCAAAAGGCGCACCAGCCATTTTCGAGGAGCCGAGCGGCGTACCCGTTTTGGCAGACGAAGATTCTTCCGGCAACGCCGAACTTCGCGGTTACTTCACCAATCGCGGCAAATACAAAAATTACAGAATCGCAGGCGACGACTGGATTACCAACAGCAAGAAAAAATACTCGCACGATGACGGCGAAGACGAAACCATTATCGACGCTGAAATTACCGAAGACGGCGATGAAATTGTCGTTAAAAAAGGCATTTATCAGGACAGCCGCACACTTGAAACAACTTACGTAATTGGTTGCATTAATGACGCCTATTTATTCCGCGACAAAATAGACAGTTCGCTTTGTATTTCTCTTGTCGGTTACGGCGTTATGAAAGAAAAACTCGGCTCCGAACTTTTTCCCAACACGCAAACTCCCGCGCAAATTCTCAAAAACGGTAAAACCGATAAAGAAATTGATTTAGAATTTTTTGCAAAAGACGTTGAGCAACGAGCCTTGCTTTGTGCCGATGAAATTATGAAAAATTCTTATTCGGTTGAAGACGTTCAAAGTAATGATTTGACGCCGTTGTCGCAGGTGCAAGAAAGATACGGCGTGAGCTATATGACGCTTCCGCAAGTTACCGATGATTCCCGAAGATTCTCTGATTATATTTTGGTGCCAGGCAGTTATTTGGGTTGGTTAGGCGTGAATTTAGTTAATTATTACAACGACAGGCAGATTAACGAACCCGCATATTTGCCGCCAAGCGCGCCTTTCATTGCTTACAGTTCAGCGCATATCCTTACGAGTAACTTCGACAACGACGATTTCAGCGGCGTGGTTTTTGCGTCTGCCTACGGTTATTGCTTCCCGTACATACGACCTCGATTCACTTTGATTGATTCTGTACTCGCCACTCCCGACCCAGTAGGTCATCCAGTTTATAATAAAATTTACGAATGGAAATGCGTTCCCTTCGGTATGTCTTGTTTTTACAAAGTCGGCAAAGATAATTCAAACCTTGAGCCCGTTGCCTTCCGTGACTTTGGTGGTGCTAATTCAACTGTTACCATTTCTGAAACGGTAAACTTCCAATACCCAGTTAGCCGAAATACAAATATATCATTTACATCCGCCTTTAGCACAAGACAGCTCGAACTAATGACAAATTTTGAGACACAGGATATTTCAGACGTTTTTTTACCTGTCGGCGAAGGTTTTTACAAAATGGACAAGTTCGGCAGGTTGACTTTCTACGATTCAAAGAAAAATCTTGTCGACGAAAATATTCCCGTGCATGACGATTTTTATCATATTGAAATTGAAGACGGCTACTTTCTTCAAGACAGGTATCTTCAACATTTCAATGACAAGCCGCGATTGAAATGTAAAGTTTATACTTCGGACGGCGAAATTGAGGAAGCAAGAATTAGGCTCCGCGACACTGATACATTAGGCACAGTCAAAGGAAACGGCAACTGGGTGGAAGGTGCCGAGGTGACTGTTCCGCCGATGGACGGCTATTATATCAAGCAAGACGACGGGACTTTGGATCCGCTGAACTTCACGCCGCTGTTTTATCAGTTCAAAAACGGAGATTGCCTTTACGGCGTTCGCGGCGGAAAACTTTATCTCAAAACCAAAGACGGCATTGAAATTGTTGGCGACGGCGTCAAAAATTTTCGATTACGCGAGCTGAAAAAAATCAGCAAGGCAAAAAAATAATCCGCTTCGGCGGCTTTTTTATTGGGGGTGATTCTATGGGCGAAGATTTTATCGTTAATGTTTTGAGCAATATCGGATTGCC
>CAMUZL010000146.1 GCA_947165185.1 uncultured Selenomonadales bacterium | reverse complement strand
CCGTCATGCGCCGCTACAAGGACAAAGTCAAATACTGGATGACGTTCAACGAAATTAACAATCAAGCGTGCGTCGGCAATGACTTTTTCGGCTGGACGAATTCGGGCGTCAAATTTACCGAGTGCGAAAATCCTCACGCCGCAATGTATCAGTCCGCGCATCATCAATTCGTTGCGAGCGCGCTTGCCGTGAAAAAAGGGCACGAAATTAATCCCGCGTTCAAAATCGGTTGCATGGTCGCTTGGATTCCGTGCTATCCGTATTCGTGCAACCCCGACGACATGATAACTTCCGTCGAGGAACTTCACGACAAAACTTATTTCGCCGACGTGCAAGTTCGCGGACATTATCCCGCCTACGCCGAAAAAATTTGGGCGCGCACGAATTCCAAACCGAAAATTTTGGACGGCGACGAAAAAATTCTTGCGGAAGGCACCGTCGATTATATCGGCTTCAGCTACTACATGAGCCAGACCGTCAAGGCGGACGCAAAAAATACCGAAAATCAATACGGGCAGTCGGAGCACACGGTTGCCAATCCTTATATTAAAGTCAGCGATTGGGGCTGGTCGATTGATCCCGTCGGCTTGCGCTACACTTTAGCGACGCTTTACGAACGCTACGAAATTCCGCTGTTCATCGTCGAAAACGGTTTCGGCGCCGTTGACGTGAAAGAGGCGGACGGCTCGGTTAATGATGCGTACCGAATCGATTATCTGCGCGCACACATCGCCGAAGTCAAAAAAGCTGTCGAACTTGACGGCGTCGATTTAATCGGTTACACGCCGTGGGGTTGCATCGATTTGGTTTCCGCCACGACCGGCGAAATGAAAAAACGCTACGGATTTATTTACGTCGACAAAAACAACGACGGCAGCGGCACGCTCGAACGCAGCAAAAAACTTTCGTTTGACTGGTACAAAAAAGTTATCGCGTCGAACGGCGAAGACCTCGGCTGAAAATTTTCCGCGCACGAAAAAAATTTTTTCTCGTCGAACAATCGACGGGAA
The DNA here is from genome assembly GCA_947165185.1 of uncultured Selenomonadales bacterium. Classification (GTDB taxonomy): domain Bacteria; phylum Bacillota; class Negativicutes; order Selenomonadales; family Selenomonadaceae; genus Quinella. Next base: position 4,927 of record CAMUZL010000146.1, on the reverse strand, counting down.
ATTTTTTTTGCAATTCGGCGGGACGTTGGCTATAATGATTCTGAAAAGTTATTGAAAAAAGGAGTGAGACTTTTGCCGACAGGAAGAATTCTCGACTTGGCAGCGAAGTCGCAAGAAATATACGAAAACGAACTGCCCGCCGCGCTGATTTATTTCGGGGAGCGTGCGCCCGTCAACGATTGGCAGGAATTATTTTTCGTCGCCGTCAAGTGTTTGTATCTCGAATTCCCCGACACAATCAGCAGTCTTTGCACCACCGACCCGACGCGCACGCTTTTTTTGCGCACGAACACAATCGCCATGAAACGCCCGAAAAAAATTGCGTCGATAATTTATTTGGAGACCGACCGCACGCCTCAACAAATCGTCAAGGCGATAAAATTCATCTTCAACCGCGCCAGAGTCAATCGAATCAACATGCAGATCGAAGTTTATTCGCCCGAAGTTTATTCGCCACCCGTTGAGAATTTTCGGCAAGAAAATATTTACGCGCCGCCGCCCGTCGAACAAAGAAATTTTTACACGTTGCCCCAAGAAAATTTTCCCGCGCCGCGTCGTCCGCGAAATCAAAAACCCGTCTTGCATTTGAATCAGACGATTGAAGAAATGCTCGCCGCGCTCGACGAAATGGAAGCCGCGACACCGCCGAAAAAATCTCAAGTCGTCCTGCCGCACGCCGCGCCCGTCGGGCAACGTGAGCCGCAGATTTTCGGGAATTTATTTTTCATGCTGGAAGGACGACGCCACGGGCCTTTCGACAACGAAAAAAATCGTTACGTCGCGTTGATGCAGTGCCTTGCCGAACTTTACCCGTATCAGATTTTGCGGGAAGCCGGCCACCACATCAACAGCATGCACCGATTGACGCTCATGAAGGGCGGCAGTTATCTTTACTTCCGCGAGCCGGTCGAATTGCCCAATAACATGTTCCTCGACAAAGATTTTCCCGACAGAATTCTTGTCGAAAACGAAAGATATTTTCTGGAACGTTGCGGGCTGTTTTTTGAAAATGTCATGTTCAGTGCTTGAGAATATTTTAACGCCAAAAGTTTCACCCGCGCCGCGTCTTGATTGGGTGGACTTCGCCAAAGGTTTTACAATGCTCACGGTGATTTTCGGACATGCCGCCGTTTATAATCAAGAAATTTTTTTCAAAGCAAGTTTAATCGCGGTGTACGAATTTCACATGCCATTTTTTTTCGTAATGGCCGGCTTTCTGCTGAACTTCGACAAATGGGGCGGGCGTGATAATTTTCGACCGTTTGTCACGAAAATTTTTTGGCGGTTAATCGTGCCGTATTACCTCGCGGAAATTTTGTGGTATCCGATTTGGTTTTTCGCGGGGCACGTCATGGGACACACGGCGTACATTCGCAATCCCGCGCTCTCGCCCGAAGATGCTTTTTGGGGAATTTTTGTCGGCAACGGAAATTTACTTGCGCTCGTGCCGCTGTGGTTTTTGCCGGCGTTGTTTATCTCAGAAATAATTTTCGTCGTGCTTTGGAATCGGCTGAACAAATTCGGCTCGGAAATTTTCGTGCTCGCCGTCGTGTTTTGTTCCTGTTTCGACTTCAACATAAAACCTTCCGCAGATATTTTGTTCGGCATTGACATTGCACTTGTCGCGCAGATTTTTTTGTTGGCGGGCGTTTTGATTCGCAAATATAACGTCCTCGAAAAAATTACTTTGCGGCGGGCGATTATTCTGCTCAACGTCTTTGCGCTGATTTTTTTACTGAACGGAAAAATTTCCATGTTCGTTCGCGACTACGGCGATTTGTTTTTCCTGTGTGCGGGCGGAATTTCCGGCACGTTGCTCGTTATGAAATTGTCCGTGCTCGCAGCCAAAGTTCGCGGAAAAATTTTCGCGCTGATTGAGGATTGCGGACGACAAAGTTTATTCGTAATGACGTTGCACTTGCCCGTTGCGTTCGTCATTTACGACATTGCCTCGACAAAATTTAATCTTCCCGTCGAAACAGTTCGCACCTTGCCCGAAATAATTTTTTTGATAATTTTGTTCGGCACGCTTATTCCGCTTTGGATTGCCAAACGTTTCGGCAAATTGCCCGTGCTGAAATATTTCTGCGCGTGAACCAAAATTTTTTTCATGAAACGCTTGCTTGCAGTTGACTTGATATTTTATAATTGAGTCGAAAATCTCCGGAAGGCGTTGACCATGAAGATTACACGCAGAAATTTCGTCAAACTCGCAGGGATTGCGGGCCTCGTCGGACTGACAGACGTATTCACCGGTTGCGGCGACAAGACGACGACCACCCAAATCCAACAAAATACCGCAGAGGCCGAAAGGATTCCGCCCAACGCAAAATCTAAAGTTTATTTTTCCAAAAAAATAGATGCGGAACACCTTATCAAACTCTACGAAAAAATTAATTCCGAAATAACGGGCAAAGTCGCTATCAAATTGCACACGGGCGAACCGAACGGCCCAAACATTCTATCGCCCGCAATGGTAAAAAAATTTCAAGCGACAATTCCCGATTCGGCGATTGTCGAAACGAACACGCTTTACAACGGCGCACGTTCCACGACGAAAAAACATCGCAGGACGTTGAAAATTAACGGCTGGGATTTTTGTTACGTGGACATTCTCGACGAAGAAGGCGACGTGCCTTTTCCCGTCAGCAAAGGTTTTCATTTGAGCGAAGTGGCTGTCGGCTCGCATTTGACGCGCTACGATTCCATGATTGTTTTGACGCACTTCAAAGGTCATTCAATGGGCGGCTACGGCGGCGCGCTGAAAAATATCGCCATGGGTTGTGCTTCCGCGCAGTTGGGCAAAAAACAAGTTCACGGGCTGGAAGATACCGGCGATTGGGTTTTCGGCGCAACTTTTATGGAATATCTTGCGGACAGCGGCAAGGCGATTTGTGATCACTTCGGCAATCAAATTGTATTCATTAATGTTTTGCAACGGCTCAGTGTTGACTGCGATTGTGCGGGAACCGGAGCCGCCGCGCCCGAAATGCCCGACTTGGGAATTCTTGCGTCGAAAGATATTCTTGCCGTCGAACAAGCTTCCGTCGACATGATTTACAATTTCCCCGACGACAGGAAAAAATCTTTAATCGAGCGCATTGAAAAGCATTCGGGCTTGCGTCAGCTCACCGCAATGGCCGAACACCAAATGGGCACGACGAATTACGAACTTATAACCGTCGAATAATTTATCCGAAAAAAATTTTCAAAGTCTGCCGCCGCGCAGGCTTGTTTTTGTCGGCAACTTTCAAACGTCAAGAAAACTTCGCGGGCGAAAAATTTTTCGCAAGCCCCGCGATTTTTTTTGTGCTTTTGAAAGATACCTGTTATAATCTGCGTTATGACTTACCATAAAGGAGGAATTTTGATGTTGACAATCGCAAGGCTCCAAGAACTCGGAGTCAATACTAAGGACGGTTTAAGCCGCTGCCTGGGCAATGAAAAATTTTATTTCCGCATGATCGGCATGGGTTTGAAAAATGACGCGTTCGAGAAATTGAGCAAAGCACTCGCGGACGGAAATTTCGACGAGGCCTTTGAACATGCGCACGCACTTAAAGGCGTCGTCGGAAATTTGGCGTTGACCCCGATTTATAATCCGCTGTCCGAAATGACGGAAATGCTCCGCGCAAAAAAATCTGCCGATTACGTCGCAATGTACGCGCCGATAAAAGAAATTCGCGACAAGCTGGTTGCCGAACTCTGAGGACTGGTTTCAATGCTTGATTTCAAACCGAGCTTTTACGAAAAAATTTTCGCGTCGCCCGACATCAACGCTGTTTTAATGCGCGTGGAGGACGACGGAAAATTTTTCCCCGTGTGGTGTTCGCAAAAATTCGCCGAGATGATTGAAGGCACCGCCGAAGAATTTATCGCCGCCGAATACGCCGATTCGCTCAAAAATATTTTCCCCGACGACCGCGCCGAAGTCGAATACCTTTTCCGCAACAAAGTCACCCGCGAAGGCAAAAACAGCTTGACGCTTCGCAGGCGCACGCTCAAAAACAATTCGATTTGGATAAATGCCCGCTGTGATTTCGTCACCGAGGACGGAATTTGTTACGCGTATTGCAACTGCTTCGACGTGACGAAAATCAAACTCGACGAACAACGCGCAAAAAATCTTTACGACGGGATGCGCACGGAATTGGACAATCTTTCGGGGCAAACTTTTTTGTCGCTTCGCATGAATTTGACGCGCAACTTAATCGAAGATTGTCGCGGCAGTGAACTTATCAACAACGACCTGCGCGGCATGAAAATTTCCGAGCGATTCAATGAACGACTGAAATATTTTCCGCTGGAACGCGACCGAAAAAATTTTCTGGAAGAATTCAACACGGAACGTCTGCTTAAAAATTTCGCGGAGGGAATTAATTCCACGTCTGCCGTATTTTTCAGCCGCCGACCCAACGGCCGCGAATGTTTTGTAAATTACCGAGTCACTTTGCGCCGCGACCCCGTCACCGAAGACATTATCGCCTTTGCCGCCGAGCAAGACCACAACCGCGAAATCGTCAGCGATACCGTTTTGCACAAGGCCTTGAGCGACCAATTCGACATGATAACTTACATCGTCGGCGGAAATTACGGCGTGGTTATCGGCGACGCGTCGAAGGCGGCGAAAGGTTCAATTTTCCCGCGACAAAAATTCGGCAGCTACGAAGATTATCTCAACGAGCAAGTTAAGCCCGTGTTGACCGGCACGCTCGAAGAACGCGAAAAATTTTTCAACGCCCTGAAACTCGACAAAATTGAAAACGCGCTGGCAATTAAAGAGCCTTACGAAGTCAACCTGCATTGCTACATCGGCGGCGAAATTTATCACAAGCGATTTGTTTTTTATCTCGTCGACCCGCAGGCGAAATTTTATATCCTGCTGAAAAATGACGTGACGAAAATTCAGCGGGCGCAGTTGGCGAAA
>CAMUZL010000145.1 GCA_947165185.1 uncultured Selenomonadales bacterium | reverse complement strand
GTTCGCGGAAATTTTTCGCCACAGTTTTGACGCCAAGATTCGGCAAATATTGTGTCACGGAAAAACCTCCCGCCGATTCCACAACGCTCAAATTTTTTCGGAACTTCGGATTTGCCGCAACCAGCCGAGACAAAAAATTTTTCACTCCGCGACACAACACCACTATTTTTTTTGAAAAGGTCAAAGAACGAAGCCTATTTATCAAGCGATAATTCCCGCTCATCGCCGCAGATTCGCCAACGCCCAAACATACAGCAACGCATGATAAATTTCGCGCCGACTCGATGAACGCGTCACAATCCGGAAAACCGTCACCGTGACAAAAGTCGCTTACTCGAACCGACGCCGAATCACGCAAAAAATTTTTCAGCTCCAAATAGTCCACGCCGTCCGCCGCAACAAAAAATGCATGTTTATCTGCGCCGTTCAAATACGCCGTAATTTTCGCCTTCGCCTCGTTCATTCTTCACCACCGCGCAATATTTCCATCCCGACCGCATAATTGGCGCGAATCAATTTGAGCAGAAATTCTTTCGCTCGTTCGCTGTCCATCGTTTGCAATTTTTCCGCCGCACGTTCACTCGCTCCCGAAAAATATTTCTCACGCGCCATTTTTTCAAGAAAAGTTTGCACTTCAGAACTTTCGCTCCACGTGTACGCCTCGCCGAAATTTTTCTCCAAAGCAGTCCGCACTTCGTCCAAATCGCTCAGCAAAAAACTTTTGTCGCCAAGTAATTCTGTCTTGAAAGTTTCGTCAACGCAATTTTTATCATTTAATTGCTCATAAAGTAGCGATTTTGAATTCAAATATCGCGTCGCAAATTCTATTTCCACCGCGTTCGACATTTCGTTCGTCACCGCCGATAACGCCCGACGCGCCGTTGCTCGCTCCTCTGCTTTAATCATTAAAAGAATTGGGGTTCGATTTTTTCGCGACCAAGCTTGAGGATTTTCGCTTAACGTCAATTTTTTCCACAGCTGTTTCAAATCGGAATTCAGTCGTTTATTTTTCGCGTCCTCCGCCAGCAATATCAATCGCCGTTCAAATTCTTTTCGCCCGTCGATAAATGAACTTGTCGGCAAGCTCGCTATGACTTTTTTCTTGTCCGACGCGCTCAGTTCCGCAAGTTGTTCCGAAAATTGTTGCGTCAAAATCCGAAATTCGCCGTTCAATATCGTTCGTATTTGCCCCGCGTTTTCCGTCAACACCAACAAAAAACTTTCCCGACGATCGTCCGATAATTCGCCACGAATCACAAACCCACGCAATGTCTCGAAAAATTTTGATAAAGTTGGAAATTGTTCAGTTAAAATTTCACTCGGCACACGAACAAATTTGAGCCGCTCAATCCATGATTCAATGCATTTCTCGAACGTTCCCGCCTCAATTCCGACAGCTCGACTTGCCGTCATGATTTTGTATTCCAATAATAATTTATCAATGACGTTGTTCGCCGCAGTTTTCGACCATAACGCTTCGCCCGTTAATTTTTTTTGAACTATATCGACAATATCTGTGACTGCCGAATATTCCCGCAAATAATTTTCAAGTGCTGACTTTGATTCTTTGCCGGTCAACAACGCTTTCAATCGACGAAGATGAAAACTGCTTGTCAGCAAAAAATTGCCCATCTGTTTGACCATTCCGGATACAAAATCTCCATCCTGCGCGTTTACTAATTGAATAAGCTGTCGACAAAAAGGCTTATATTGTTCCGACGCAATTCGTTCACTTAACCACAAAATTCGATTCGTTTCGTTTAATCTGGTTCGGATTTTGTTAGCCGATTGCTCAATCGCCATATCTTCGGCCGTCCCGAAAACTTCATGCGAAAACTTTAAGAATTCGCGTTGACCTTTCGACATGATTTCCATAAAAATTTCGCGATGATTTTTTTTAGGTGAAAGGATATGGTTCATACTGTCTGCAACGAACGTCGCCAAACGCTCGGGGGTTAGAGTGCCGCCCGCGTCGCAGACGCGGGCGGCACTTCCCTCCACGTATCGATACCGCTCGCTCGCGTACTCTTTCATTAGAAAGCCCGTTAATATTGCATACAGATTGCACGGCATAAATCCGTTTGCCATCAGTAACGCAAATATTTCGTCGAATGAAACGCGCTGATTTTTAGAAAGCTGACCTGTAATAAATTTGTCAAGCAAAATTTTCAGAGCTGAAATTGGTAACGTCGGCTGCAATTCCCAATACAAACTTTCGCGCCGCCACACTTCACCCAAAATTTTTTGTACCGCCACTTGACTGTACAACCCATAAGTTTCCTCGGTGATTCCCAAATGAACGCCCTTGCGAAAACTGTTCGCATTCGTCAAAAATAACGACTCCGCCACTTCAGCATTGTCAAATGACAATGGATAAAGTTCGATTATGTTTTTGTCAATTTCAGCCTTCAAGCCATTCAATCTGGCGCACATTATCGCCCGTCGCTTCGTTTGCTTTTCTGATAACGCAGGATAAATTATAAAAGTTCCGTCTCGAAACTCGCGCCGCCACTCCTGAATAACTTCCTCAGCGTTCGATTGATTTTGCTCAGACAAATGCCCGTCCCGCGAACGCCAATATTCCGCGTGCGACATATAATCTGACCAACGATTTAATCGCTCGACGCCAAAATAATTCTCGCCCGCATCAACAAAAATCACAGACCGATATTGTTCGGCATCAAAAATTTCACGAATTCGTGATGTCAATTTCTGTCGCTCAATTTCATCTCGCGCAAAACATACCAACATTCCAATTTGAAAAACTTTCTTTTCGCGGACAAGTTTCGTCGCCTTTACGGATAAAGTTTCCAGCGTCGCCACTTCGATTTTTAATCGACTGCGTTGCGAGGGCGACAAAATGAATTCTTCGCCGAATCTATTATCTTCAATCAAAGTCGCCAATCGGAAATTTTTCAAGACCGTTTCACGTTGCTCGTCGATTTCAGCTTGGTCGCCGGATACCGCAGCCGTCGCAAAAATTTCTTCAGTGCCCGCCTGCCGATATAAAATTTTTTTCTTGACAAGGTCGCGTGCAATGTTCAACGCAACTCCGCCGTCCAAATCATCTACACCCTCGAACGTCAATTCAAGATTCGCCGCGCTCGGTTGCAACAACTTCACCCGCTCAAGTTGCGATTTCCGCGTCACCGCTTCCATCATCAATATCGTTTTCAGTACAGTCTTTTCGGAATGTGACAACTCGAAAAGTTCGGTGTAGCGCGAAAATGAATCAAGTATCGTCGCTATCACCAAATCCAAATTCGTGCGCCCGCGTCCCGTGACGTGTTCATCTGTCCCCTGCTCATAAAAAAATTTCCAAAGATAATTTGTCGTCAGCAGGTCGCCGACTTGCGGACTTCGTGTTGAAATAAATTGCTGGAATCCTTCTGCGTCCGCCGAATCCGTTTTGATAAAGTTGAACATGCTTCGCTGATTCGACGCGAAATATGTTGAAATATTTTTCAGCATGAGCGCCGCCATCGGATGTATCGGCAATATCCCCGACAAAATTTTTTCGGAAGCTTTGATGTAATCCGCCACGACCCGCCGCGAATTCCGCGTCCGCTCTTTCAACGCCGCTGAAATTAATTGCCAGTCACGTTCTGCCGCCGGTTTGATTTTCAATGCGTGTCCGATTAGTTCAAAGGCAATGTTATTCGGCATCGTGAGATTTCGCCCGATAAAGCGGTCGCGTATTTTTTTAAACGATTCGTCATTGCCCATGCCCGACGACACATGCGTCGCTATCACCAAATAAAATGGCTTGCTGTTCACAAGCTCAACCAATTTTTGAAAGTCGCCGAGATTGTTTCGGTTGTTCGCAAAAAAGTCACTGAACTCGTCCCAAAAGAAAACTATCGCCTTAAGTTTGTTCGCGTCGATAACTTCAGATATCCAACTTTTCAAATCGTCTATGTCAATTTCAAACGCTCGGATACCTTCGCACTCGCCTAACGTCAAAATTTCATTGACCAATTCATCAATCGACAACTCAGAATTTTTAAGGCGATCTAGTATTTCGTCGGCTGTCTTGCCCGCAAACGCGCCGACTCCGCGATATTTCGGGTTTTGAATTTTGGCGCGAAAAAGTTGCAGGTTTGCTTCGTCCGCTTCCAGCCACGAAACTATTTTCCCGCGCAATGTCTTCGAGCCATTGAATTTGTAACCGGATTTTTTTAAAGAGGAAGTCAAGCTGTCAAACACGGCATGTATCAAGTTCCGCGTCGACAAAATTTCGCCCGACGCATATCGAGACGCCGTAACTATTTTGCCCGCCTTCAACGCCAATAATTTTTCGCGAAGGTCAATTTTATCTCGCAAGCCTTCATTTGCGTTGAAGTAGGCAACCAATTTTTCGGGCGGACAATCCAATAAATTTCGCAACGTCCACAAAAGCCGCGATTTGCCCGTCCCGTAAGAACCTTCGACCCAAAGTCCCTTTTTGTCCGTGTTGCTCGCCCGACTCAAAATTTTTTCCAAAGACTCAATCGTCGCAATAACCGACTCGTGCGCGTAAGTCTGCTCCCAGCGATTGTTCGGGTCTTGAATCGAATCTTCGTTGATTTCGGGATAATAGCCCGCGTCAACCTCAAAATAAATGTCGTATTTGTTCCAGCTGATTTCCATCGTCAGTCCCCAAAATTTTCAAGCTTACCAAAATTTTTTACCCCTTTATTAAAAATCCGCCGTGAAATTCTTCAAGGCGGTTATTTATTTCGTTCGACTATTTTACTCATATCGCCAGACTCAAAACGTGCGCCCGCTCAATTATCGACGTGCTCAATCTTTCAACGCGCTTTGTCCTGAAATTTTTTTCGATTAAAAATGCGTCTATCGAGTTTATGTTAAGCGGAATTTTTTCTTGCATCACCACCGCCGACATCAAATCGACGTAGTTCAAAAATATTTTATCTCGTGGACAAATCGCGCCGTTCACCAAATTGGTCGCTTTCGACGTGTGGAATTTGTATTTACGACTGACCTTGCGCAGAAAACTTTCAAGCAGATAAACATTCCACTCCCATTCAAAACCGCGAGAGTCTTTGACCGGCTCGAACTTTTCAAAACTCGTCACGTCACGCAACGCAATAATTCTGCCTTGAACAAACGGAGTCAACGCTTCGTCAATCGCCGAGGTGTGGAAGCTGATGAAATCTTCCTTCACGAAAACATTTTTTGAAACGCGGATCATTGTTTCGCTTGCCGCCTCGATAATCGACGTTTGACGAATGATACCTAATTTCTTTGCGCGGTCGGTCAACTCGTTCAGCGTCAATTCGTCGCGCAACGCACAAAATCTTTTCAACAAATTTGTCCCACCGACTGCCGTCCCGTGCACCGTCAAAATATTTCCTTGACGCGAAAAATCCTTTGACAAATAACGGTCGAAAACTACGCCGCGAATTGTCGCCTCGCTAAATTCGGGATTCAAGGCCAGTGTGTTTGGAAAATCTTGCACGTTAAATATCGCGTGCCCGTCAGTTTTCAAATCGCTCAACAATCCGCTGCGAACTCCATTTATTTCGGAAAGGTCAAAAGCCATCTGCTCCGTCAAAAGATATTTCCCGTCTATCGTCTTCGAGTATTTGCGCGGGTGATTCAAAACGCGTTCAACTTCTTGCGCCGGAACATACGATAACTGCTCGTGAATTTGTTCAATCGAAAACGGAACGCCCGCAGGTAACGAACGGACTTTATATTCAATCACGTCGCCCAATCTGACGAACTTATTCACCGCAAAATATTTGTCGGCAAAATAATATTGGCTGTCGTTCGTCCGCAACAAAGCTCCCAACACCGCCGGCGTCTTGACGTGCCAGTCAATCAACTTGCCGCGATAACGAGCGAAAAATTCTTCGTAATAAACTATCATGTTACCCGCGTTCAAAACTTTATCGACCAACCGGAAGACGCGCCCGCGATTCAACGCCGTTACAAAATAATATTTGCCGCCGTAATAAAACGAAACTTTTTTTATGAAGTTAATCA
>CAMUZL010000144.1 GCA_947165185.1 uncultured Selenomonadales bacterium | reverse complement strand
CGGCGGGATTCGCTCGCGTCAACTTCAAGCAATTTCTGTTTTACACGTTCGCGGGCTCGTTGCCGTGGACTGCGCTGATTTTGTATGCGGGAGTTTTACTCGGCGACAACTGGGAATATCTTTTGGAAATCGGGCACGAATTCAGCATTGCGTTTATCGTGGTGAGCGTCATAATAATCGCGTGGCTTTACTTCCGTCACAAGAAAAAAAATCATGCGTAATCCCGGCCGTCAAGGATGACGGCCGCGCCCGCAATTGAAACAGGATGTTTCATTTGCGGGCACACGGGCTGACCGGAGTCGTCACGTTGAATTAACGAACGAGCAGCCGCCCGCCGCGTAGGCGCAGTTTCTTTTGCTACTTTTCTTTGCTGTCAAAGAAAAGTAGATTAACCACGCTACGTCAGCAAAAAATAAATCGCCGTGAGCGTAAAATATGGGCCGTATGCAAAATAACTGCTGCGGTCTTTTTTCTTCGCCAAAATCATCAGCAACGCCACAATTCCGCCCGCGATTGAGCCAATTAACACGACGTTTAAAAGTTTTTCACAACCCAGCCAAAATCCCAACGCCGCAATTAATTTCACGTCGCCACCGCCAATTGCGCCCGTCACGAACGCAAGCAATAAAAAAAATCCCCCGCCGATTAACGCCGCCGCCGCATGGTCGAGGAAATTTGTTTGCCACGCGAACAGCACGCCGAAAAATGCAAGCGGCAAAGTCATCGCGTCGAAAAGCATGTATTGTTCAAAATCTGTCGCCGTCATCAACGTCAGCAAAAAAATCGCCGCCGACAATCGCAAATCCGTCGACAGGCAGAAAAAAATCGTCAGTGCGCAGAAAATCAACGGCTTGCGGAATTTCGCCCGCTCGGAAATTTTTTCGGGGAAAGTCAGCTCCGTGCTTGCGGCGTAAAGTTTGTCAATCCACAGCGAACCGACGAACGTCAACACTGCCGCCGCCGATACGCATAAAAAAATTTTCATGAGCTTATCCTCCGTGAAAAAAATTTCCGTCATTGTACAACGAAAATCTGCGCGTTGAAAATACTGTATTCATTTCACTAAAAAGTTGCAAGCTCTAACAATCGTGTTATAATTCGTGACGGCTTTTGAAAACGTTTATTAACGGAGGGAAATTTCATTATGAAAATAGGAATTCTCGGATACGGCAACCTCGGACGCGGCGTCGAATGCGCCATTAAAGAAAATCCCGATACGGAACTTGTTGCGGTGTTCACTCGTCGCGATCCTTCGACGGTTAAAATTCAGACGCCGAATGTGCCCGTCGTCAACGTCGCGGACGCAAAAGACTGGGTCGGCAAAATTGACGTGATGATTCTTTGCGGCGGCAGCGCAACCGATTTGCCGACACAGACGCCCGAATTCGCCGCAATGTTCAACGTCGTTGACAGTTTCGACACGCACGCGAAAATTCCCGAACACTTCGCCGCAGTTGACGCCGCCGCGAAAAAATCCGGTCACGTCGCAGTAATTTCGGTCGGTTGGGATCCGGGACTGTTCAGCCTCGCCCGCGCTTACGCCAACGCGATTTTGCCCGACGGCAAAGATTACACGTTCTGGGGCAAAGGTGTCAGCCAAGGGCACTCCGACGCGATTCGCCGCATTAAAGGCGTCAAAAACGCGAAACAATACACCGTGCCGATTGACGCCGCACTTGACGCCGTTCGCAGCGGAAAAAATCCCGAACTCACCACGCGTCAAAAACATCTGCGCGAATGTTTCGTTGTCCTTGAGGAAGGCGCGAACGCTCAGGAAGTCGAGACCGCGATTAAAACCATGCCGAACTATTTCGCGGACTACGATACGATTGTCAATTTCATCAGCGAAGAAGAACTTTTGACCAAACACGCGGGACTTGCGCACGGCGGTTTCGTGATTCGTTCCGGCAAAACCGGTATGGAAAAAGAAAACAATCACATCATCGAATTCAATTTGAAACTTGATTCCAATCCCGAATTCACCACGAGCGTTTTGGTCGCTTATGCCCGCGCCGCGTTCCGCCTCAACAATGAAGGCAACAACGGTTGCAAAACCGTTTTCGACATTGCGCCCGCGTATCTTTCCGCAAAGAGCGGCGAAGAACTTCGCGCACATCTGCTTTGAGTCGATTTGCTTACGGACAGCGCGAAGAAATAAACAACCTTCAGAAAAAAAATCTCCAATGAAATGTTTCGTTTGGAGATTTTTTTTTCGAGTGAGTTAAGGCGGCGAAACGGCGTTATTGCTTTTCAGAAAGAAATTTTTTATAATTCTCTCGTTAATCTATCCGACAAAGATTGGAGGATTATTTTTCATGACATTCACTCCGCCGACACCGCCGACGCCGCCCGCGCCCGCAGTTCGTCCGACGCCGCCCAAGCCGCCGCGAATTGACAAAACATCTTTCGCGAACGATTCAGCCGACGACGTTGCAAACGTTCAGCCCGTTGACGAAACGGAAGAAACTTCCGACGAAAATCCCGACGAGCCCGCGCAGATTGAAACGCAACCTATTGAGACGCCGCAAGTTGAAATTCCGCACGTCAACCGCAAAGTCGAAGCCCCCGAATCAATGGCTCGTGACGCGGTTGCAAACGGGTCGGGGCCTTTGACGAAACGCACGGTCGATAACGGCGACACTCAACCTCAGCCGCAACAAATTCAACAACCCGCGCAGATTCAAGACAGTCAATCGGATTACGATCGGGGCAAAGACGTTTTGCGCCAATTTCGTGACGAGGACGCCCGCGCAACTCAAGAGCAGTCGACGGAAAATTTTCAGCCGCAAACGGTTACCGAACAGCCGCGCACGTTCAAGCCGACGATTAATTATCACGAAGGACACGGCGGAGCTTTTTGGATAGGCACAATAATTTTCGTGGCGGTCGCGAGTTTTATAGTCGTGAAAAAATTTTTGTTCACGGACAAACCCGCGCTCACGAAGTCGGAACTTTTTGCAGACGAAACCGACAGACTTAAAGCGGCAGTCAATAAAGTTAAACAACCTGCCGCACCGTCGCCCGTCCAAAAAAATATTTCGAAGCCTGTCGAAAAATCTGTCGCAAAACCCGTGACGAAGCCTGTTGTAAATCCCGTTGCAAAATCTGTTGTCAAACCGATTAACAAGCCCGTCACGAAACCTGCGCGGCCGTCGAAAGATGACGACGACAAAGGCAAACATTTCGAGATACGAATATAAAAAATCCCGCCGCGTTTTCGACGGGAATTTTTTTATCCAACTGTTTGTCCACTTTTTAAAAGTGGCCGCCGCGTTTTCGACGGGAATTTTTTTTGCAAGTTGCGCTTGTGATTATTTCGCGGGCACAATGGAACGAATCCACGCCTCGAAACTGTCGGGGTTGCGCGTTTGAATCAACACGACGCCGGGACCTTTGAAACGGCAGACGAGACCTTCGCCCGAAGTGATGCTCGAAATCCAACCGCTTGAGGCTTTTTCGATTTTGTAATCCATGTAATCCGGCCAGGCGACCAAATGCCCGTTGTCGATGATGACTTCTTCGCCTTGCTCAAGATTTATCGGATGAATGACGCCGTAGCTCGAAACAAAAATCGTGCCGCGACCTTTGGCGTTGAGGACGAAAAAACCTTCGCCGCTCAAAAATCCGCGTGTCAGATTTTGAACTTTCGTTTCAATGTTGATGCCCTGCGTGGCGGCAAGAAAACCGTCTTTTTGAATCGTCAAGCCGTAAGAGCCGTCAAGTTCCACGTCCAAAATTCCGCCGGGCAAAGCGTGCCCGAACAAAACTTTGCCGGGACCGCGACGCGCCGTCAGCTCCTGGAAAAACATACTTTCGCCCGAAAGAAATTTTCGCGCCAGACCGCTTAAAATTCCGCCGTCCATTTTCCCTTCAACGTCGATTGTCGGCGACATGGAAATCATCGCGTCGGATTCGGCCTTGATGCTTTCGCCCTTGTCCAAATGACATTCGACGACGGGGAACGCTTCGGGATATAAAATTTCGTATTTCAAAGTAATCACTCCAAAAAAATTTTCACGCGCATTGTAGCATACACGGAAATTTTTTCAACGCGGCGACGAAAACTGCAGTGAATCATCAAAAACTGAAATTTTTCGGTCGGTTACTTTTAACACGGCAGTCAACACTTGAAATCGAAATAAGTTTCCCGCATTTGTTGACGAGTTTTCGGCGCGTCCCAAAGTTCACCGATTGAATTCTTGCGCATTGCCGCCGCCAAATGACTGAACAGGTCGGGGAAATCTTTTTCAAGCTCGACGATAAGATTTTTCACGCGCTGGCGATTCGTGTTGCCGTCGAACGGGCACGGCGATTTTAAAACATCAAACCCGCGTGTCGACGCAAAATTTTCAATCTCCGATTCGCGCAGATAAACCAGCGGGCGAATCACCGTTACATTCGTGCGATCTAAAAAAGTTTTCGGCAGAAACGTCGTCAACTGCCCCGACGAAAGCAAGCTCATGAAAAAAGTTTCGACGGCGTCATCCAAATGGTGAGCGTAGGCAACTTTGTTCGCGCCGCGTTCGACTGCCAGACGATTGACGGCGGCTCTGCGGAAGTACGCGCAGGTAAAGCACGGACTTTTATTCGACTGCTCGCGAATCAAGCCGGCAATGTCGACTTCGCAAATTTCGTGCGGAATTTCCAGCTCGCGACAAAATTTCGTGACGCGGGAAATTTTGTCGCCGAAATCGTCCGTGAACTTCGGATTTATTGTCAACGCGGTGAGCGAAAAATTTTTCTTCGTGCGCCGTTTCAAACAGGCCAACGCGTAAGTCAAAAGCAAACTGTCTTTGCCGCCCGACACACCGATTAAAATTTTGTCGCCCTCTTCAATCAGCTCGAATTCGACGACGGCACGAAATATTTTGCTGAAAATTATTTGCGGCAGTTCAAAAGTTTTCATGATGCCTCCGAAAAATTTTTACAAACAAACTCAACCGAAATCAGAGGCCGACACGGATGTCGGCCTCGCCCGCGCAAAAACAGGATGTTTTTTAGCGGGCCAAATAGCCGCACAACAACATTACGGATTACGAAAACGCATTCCATCGCCCGCCGCGTAGGCGCAGTTTCTTTTGGTTACTTTTCTTTGCTGTCAAAGAAAAGTAACATCAAACACGCAAAAGGCGGAAGCACTTGACTCCCGCCTTGAAATTTCTTTGTTGGTGGAGACGGAGGGATTCGAACCCTTGACCCCCAGATTGCGAACCTGATGCTCTCCCAGCTGAGCTACGTCCCCAACGCGTGCGATTATAAACCTGCGTATCGTTAAAGTCAAGAAAAAATTTTTCGTCAACGTGACTGCGCGAAAAAAATTCTTTGCAATTCCCTGCGGCAGTCTTTATAATGAAAACCTGCGTGAACCGAAAACTTTACACAGAACACGAACGAAAGGAGATTCGCGTATGAGTTCATTAACCGTGCAAGAAGTCCGAAGTTGGATAGTGTCAATCACGTCGGCGGTCGTGGTCGCACTGCTGATTCGTCATTTTATCGTTGAACTTTACGTCGTGGACGGGCCGAGTATGCAACCGACTTTGCTCAACGGTGAGCGTTTGGTCGTCAACAAATTTATTTATCATTGGCGTGACCCGATGCGCGGCGAAGTCGTCATTTTTAAATATCCGAGAGATCACGAACGCGATTTTATCAAGCGCGTAATTGCCACGGGCGGCGACACGATCGAAATTAAAGACGGCCATGTTTTTGTTAATGATGTCCTCGTCAACGAAGATTACATTTCCGAAAAGACGCGCACCGAATATCCGAAACAAACCGTGCCCGAAGGAACGCTGTTCGTGTGCGGCGACAACCGAAAAAATTCTCTGGACTCGCGTTTTCCCGACGTGGGCTTCGTGCCGCTTGAGCTGGTCAAAGGCAAGGCGGCTTTGATTTTCTGGCCGATTGACTACGTGGCGGCTCTCCCGTGAACGCAAATTTTTACGCGGCAATAACAATCGTCCTGTGGGGCGCAATGCCCGCGCTCACGAAAGATTTGCTCAACG
>CAMUZL010000143.1 GCA_947165185.1 uncultured Selenomonadales bacterium | reverse complement strand
TTCCGAAATCGTGCAAGATTCGATTTTGGTCGGCGAAAAAATATGTGTCAAGCCCGGTGTTCGGGTGCGGATAAAAATTGTGGAGCGCGGAAATGTTTTGGAAGTTCGCGACGCCGTTGACCAGCGCAGTCAAAAATTCTTCGGTGACGGTTGAGGCGTTGAGCTGAATTTTTCGCGACTTGCTGATTTCGGCAACCTGCGCGGCGTCAAAACCGTCGTCGAGCCGCAAAGTCAGCCCGTCGATTCCGTTGTATATCGGAAAATTTTCGGCGTTCACGTCCAGAATAATTTCCATGCCGTTGAATTTTGCGGTCATCAAAATATCGGCGAAGTCTTCCTGAAAAATTTCGGCATCGGCCGTTTCGGGTATCTGCGTGGAAGTGAACAGACGCTTGAAGCCCAAAGCCGCCGCCTCGTCGATGAGCGCGAGATTTTCTTCCGCGTCGTAGTCGAGTCCCGCGTAAATTGAAATTCCGTTCTGCATTTGGAAAACCTCCGTTGTTAGCTTTAAGCTTTAAGCTTTAAGCTTGTAGCTGAAAGCTCATTAATTCGTTTAAGTCGGTCGCGAAGTTTATCGTTTGTCGCCTGCACGCAAACCATCAAGTTGCCGCGAACCTTGCCGATTTTTATCATTGCGGCTGTCGTCAGCATATTCAAAACCATTTTCGTCGCGGTACCGGCCTTCATGCGCGTCGAGCCGGTCAAAGCTTCGGCACCCGTCACGGGCGTTATCGCAATGTCGACAATTTTTGCAAGCGCGGAATTTTCCACGCAGGACACGCCGACAGTTATCGCTCCGATTTTTTTTGCGAATTCAATGCCGCCCAAAACGTAAGGCGTTCGCCCCGACGCCGTGATTCCGACAAGCACATCAGCCGCAGAAAAATTTTTTTCGCGCAGATTTTTTTCGGCGAGTTGTCGATTATCTTCCGCACCTTCAACGGCACGAATCAACGCACTTTCGCCGCCCGCAATTAAACCTTGAACCATTTCGGGATTGACTCCAAAAGTCGGCGGGCATTCGGAAGCGTCCAAAACTCCGAGCCGTCCCGAAGTTCCCGCGCCGATATAAAATAATCGTCCGCCGCGAGAAAAACTTTCGGCAATGGCGTCAACCGCACGCGCAATTTCGGGCAAAACTTTTTCGACGGCCGCCGCAATTTTTTTGTCCTCGTCGTTAATCAGGCGAACCATTTCAAGCGTCGTGCATTCGTCGATATGCGCCGTCGCGGGATTAATTTGCTCCGTCGTCAAGGCGGAAAAATTTTCGTTCATGTCGTCACCGGCTCACGGAATAAAAATTAAATCGGCAATGCCTTCGTTTCCGTCGGATGCAACACCTCATGCGCACCGGTTTGCATTCGCCGTTGCTTGCGAGATTAATTTGCTCCGTGGTCAGCGCGGAAAAATTTTCGTTCATGTCGTCACCGGCTCACGGAATAAAAATTAAATCGGCAATGGATTCGTTGCCGTCAGATGCAAAACTTTTTTTCAGACGACTGAGCGGCGAAAAAATCGGCGCGCCTTTGAGTCGCAATTTAAATCGCAACAACGTTTGGGAATTTGAACCTTGCACGGGAATTCGCGTCAAAACAAATCCATCATCCTTGTTGCCTGCCGTCAAGCCGTAGTCCTCGATGAAACCTGCGCGATAATTTAATTCTTTGGCGGTCTCCTCGGCGGCAACGGTGTATTTGCCTTCGGGGAACGAAATAAATTTCGACGGCTTTTTGAGTGCCCACTCAATCGCCTGTTTCGCGCCGTAAATTTGCTCCCATAGTTTGTCGCCTTTCACCCGCGTCAAATCGACGTAGCTCATTGTATGATTTTCAACGTCGACGAGTCCGCTTGCTTGCATTTCCTGCGCTTGAGGCCACGTGAGAAATTCCGACATTCCGATATGATTCGTCACGACAAAAAGCGTCGCCCGCACTTTGTACTTTTGCAAAATCGGGAAAACGTTTTTGTAAAAATCTTCGTGCCCGTCGTCGAAACAAATTATCACGGGATTTTTCGGCAAAGATTTTCCGCCCTGCCGAGCGTCAACAAGTTCGTCGGGCGTGATGACGCTGTAGCCGCTGTCGACGAGAAATTTTATCTGCGCCTCGAAGTCCGCAACCTTGAGCGTCGAAGGATTGTCGTCCTTGTTGTCCACGCGGTGATAATTCAAAATCGGCACGGCGTCCGCCACGCGCCAAAACAACCAGCCGACGAATCCCGCCGCCGCAATCACAAACAACATCAGCACTGCCAAAAATTTTTTCACGGCTCAAGAACCTTTCATTGAAAATTCATTTCGGCTAATATATATCACGCGGCTTGCAGTGTCAACGGGCGCACAAAAATTTCGGCTCAAAGATTTGTGAAACACGCAAGCATTTTATATAATGTCGGCGAAAAATTTTCGCGGGGAGGGCGCGGCAATGTCTGAAACAATCGGCTTGCGGAAACAAAAAAAATTTCGCGCACGGCAACAAATTTTGTCCGCCGCGGCTCGGCAATTTGAAATTCAAGGTTTCGCGAACACGTCAATCGCGGGCATCATGCAGGAAGCTCAGCTCGGCGTCGGAACATTTTACAATTATTTCGCGTCGAAGGAAGAAGTTTTGCTGACGTTGGCGAAAAATCTGCGCGAGGAAGTTGCGAAAAATATTTTTGCGTCGGGCGAAGGAAATTTGTCGTCGGCGGAACTTTTGGAAATGTGTTGCACGTGCACGACGAAAGTTATCATCGAAAACAGATTTATTTTGCCGCTGTTCACGGGCGCGGGCGAATTCTCCGACAAGCCCGAACAAATTCCGCAAAGTTTATCGCCGGGATTTGGTGAGCTGTTTGAAGAAATAATTTTGCGCGGACAACGACGCGGCGAATTTCGTTCGGACGTGCCGTCAAACATCATCGCGGAAATGATTCACTCGATTTATCAGACTACGGCTTTCAGCAAGCTGGAAATTTCTTTTCAAGAAAACATTCGGCTCAAGATAAAAATTTTGCTCGACGGAATCAAAATAACTCAAGGCGAGGTCAACAATTTATGATTAGCGTGACGAAGTTGCTTTTTGCCGAAGATTATTTCGGCGACACTTTGCGTTACACGAAGGACGCGCACAAAATGCGCAACGGCGCGGCGGCGGGTCTCGGCCCCGTCGTCGTGTGGAATTCTACGCGAACTTGCAATTTGAAATGTCGGCATTGTTACATGGATTCGGATTCGCAAAAGTACAGCGACGAACTTTCGACGGACGAGGCGAAAAAATTTATCGACGATCTTGCCGAATTTAAAGTTCCCGTGCTTTTGTTTTCGGGCGGCGAACCGTTGATTCGTCCCGATTTTTTTGAGCTTGCAAGTTACGCGGCTGAAAAAAATGTTCGCCCGACACTTTCGACAAACGGCACGTTGATAACCCGCGAAGTCGCGCAAGAAATTAAAAATATCGGCGTCGGTTACGTCGGCATTTCGCTTGACGGGCTGGCGAACGTCAACGACAAATTTCGCGGCGTCGAAGGGGCATTTAATCTTGCAATGCGCGGGATTGAAAATTGCGTCGCCGTCGGTCAACGCGTCGGTCTGCGCTTCACGATTAACCACCACAACTTTGAAGAGCTGGACAAAATTTTTGACTTCATTGAGGCGGAAAAAATTAATCGCGTCTGTTTTTATCACCTGGTTTATTCGGGGCGCGGCAGTCAAATGCTTGACGAAGATGTCACACCTGCCGAATCGCGCCAGGCAATGGACACGATTATTCGGCGGGCGAAAGATTTTGCTCAACGCGGGCTTGCCAAAGAAATTTTGACTGTCGACAATCATTGCGACGGCGTCTACATGTACCTGAAGGCTTTGGCGGAAGGCGACGACTCCGGTGCCGCGCAGATTAAAAAATTTATCTCGATGAACGGCGGAAATCGTTCGGGCATTGCGTTCGGCGAAGTTGACCCGCTCGGCTACGTGCACCCCGACCAATTCACGCAACACCACACTTTCGGCAACGTGCGCGAAAAAAAATTCGGCGACATTTGGACGGACACAAGCAACCCGATTTTGGCGGGGCTGAAAGATCGCAAACCGCTTTTGAAAGGACGCTGTTCACGCTGTAAATTTTTGGACAACTGCAACGGAAATTTCCGCACGCGTGCCGAAGCAGTCACGGGCGATTTTTGGGAATCCGACCCGTCATGTTATTTGACTGACGCGGAAATCGGTCTGTGAAAAATTTTTTTGCGGAGGAATGATTTATGCGCTACTTCACGCAGGGCAACAATCTCGGCAGCTCGACACCTTACGGCGACAATTTGAGCGTCGGCAATTACGTCACGGCGGGCGACGCGAAAATTTATTATGAAGTCTACGGCACGGGCGAACCGATTTTGATTTTGCACGGCGGTGGTGTCGGCTCGCCTTACGAACTCGGAAAAATTTTGGACGAACTGAAAACTTCGCACAAGCTGATTGTCGTTTCGACACGCGGGCACGGGCGTTCGGAAATCGGTCACAGCCCGCTGACTTACGAACAAAAAGCTGATGACGCGCTTGCAGTCCTCGACGCGCTGAAAATTTCAAATCCGATTCAAATTCTCGGCTTCAGCGACGGAGCTTATACCGCCTACGAAATTGCCGCGCTGTACCCCGCTCGCGTCGAACGAATCACGGCGATTGGTGCCGGAACTTTGCAGGCGGGATTTTTTTATGGCGAAATAAATCTTGCCGAACTTGAAAAGCTTGACAAAAAATTTTTCGACGCGCAGAAAAAAATTCGTCCCGAACCCGAACGTTGGCAAGAATTCTGCGATGCGTACATGAAATTTTGGAGCGAACAAAATATCGGCGCGGAAACTTTCGGGCGGATAAAATGTCCCGTGCTGTTGATTGTCGGCGACGAGGACGACCACGCGCCCGTTGTCACAGTTTTGGAAGCGCATCAAATGCTTGCGAATTCGCGGCTGTGCGTCGTCCCGAAAGCGTGGCACACGGCATTTCTGGACAATTACGACGTGACGGCGGCGGCGATTCGCCAATTCGTCAACGCGCCGATTGAAACACTGACGCCGAGCAAAAAAGTTGCGTACAACTCAAAAAGCTGACGTTAAGAAAAAAATCCCTCTGCCGATAAATTTTTCGGGGAGGGATTTTTTATGGCGAACAACGCAATTCATCTCGACAACTTTTTTTTCGGCGACGCGGTCAATATGTTGGAAAATCTTGAACGCCGCGTCGAAAACTTTCACAAGCCGAAAACTTACGATCAAATTCTTTCGGAGGCGCGCAACGGCTTGGAAGAAATTTCGCCGCAGGAAATGACGCTTGACGAGTACAAAACTTACATCGAAGGCGAACTGCAAAAAATTCCGCGACACTTCACGCGCCACCGCGACGACGTGACGATTGTGATTTCGGACGCGGGCTATCAGGCAATGCAAAACGATTCGGATTACGAAGCGTGGGTTTTAAATTTCGTGCGCGAAGGATTGAGTTTCCCCGATTATCTGTGGGCTTATCCCGGCACAAACGGGCGTTACGACGTGATGGAATTCGGCGCGACGCGTGAAGATTTTCGCGGGCACATGTGGAGCAAGCCGAAAAATAATTCGCTCAATCGTCCCGTCAACGAGGAAACTTATTGGGATTTGCGGCTCAAACGTTTGAAGGCGCGACTTAAAGCCGAGCAGGAACTTTTTGAGCACGAACAACTTCTGCAAAAAGCCTGCGACGAATCAGCGCAACTTGAAGCGATTCAGCGTGCACAAGACGGCTTGACGGATTCGGCATTGCCCGAACAACCGATAATCGGCGTGCCCGCAAAATTTTTCTTGAGCATGTTGACCGCCGACGCTTAACGCCACGTAACCAAAAGAGGCCGTCACGGATGACGGCCTCGCGTCGCGTTGAAACAGGGATGTTTCACCGCGACGCACGAGCGGTACGCGTAGTCAATAACTCCGAACAACGATAACGCAACGCCCCGCGAGGGGTCTTTTCTTTTTGCTACTTTTTCTTTGGACACTCGAATGTA
>CAMUZL010000142.1 GCA_947165185.1 uncultured Selenomonadales bacterium | reverse complement strand
CTGTCGGGATTAATAATTTTTCCCGCGAGTTTGAGCAACGTGGATTTTCCCGCGCCGTTTGCACCCGTCACGCCGAAAATTTTTCCGCAATCGAATTTCAAAGACAGCCCGTCGAAAATTTTGCGCTTGCCGAAACTCAAAGTCACCGCGTCGAAAAAAATTCCCGTCACGAAATTTTTTCCTTGTTGAGTTTCATAAGTTTGCCGTCGACCTCTACGAGACCTTCATTTTGCATTTGCGAAATTTCCCGCGTCAACGCCGAACGATTGCATTCAAGTTCTTTGGCAAGTTGCACGCGGCCGGGAACTTTGACCCACTCAGATTCTTGACGTTTTTCGCGTTGAATCAAATACAAAATCACGCGTTCGCGCAACGTTTTCTGCGACAGGAGTTCGACTTTCTGCATCATCAAAACATTTTTGCGGCTGAACGTTTCGAGCAGATTTTTCATAACGATGCCGTGCGTCCTGCCGAGATTCGGCCCCGCGATTAAAAGCGAACGATAAGGTATCCACATAACCGTTGCTTCAGTCGTGAGCCGCACGCTTGTCGCGATTAAATCTTCGCCGAGAATTGCCGAGACTGAACCAAAAAGTGCGCCGCTGTCGATGACGTGCCCGACGGTTTCGTTGCCGAGCCAATCGAGCGTTAAAATTTGCGCTTCGCCCGTGATGATTATTCCAAGGTTTGCATTCGGCGCGAACGCCTCCAAAATTCTTTCGCCGCGAGGATAACTTTTAAACGTCGTGCCGGTGAAATTGATAAATTTTTCAACTTCGTTGCGAGACAGCCCTTTGAAGAGCGGCACGCTTTGAATATCTGCAGGTATCAACGCCGCTCACCTCCCGTAAAATTTTTTTCATTTTAACACGGGCGAATTGTATCACACTGTAAAAAATGTCACAATGCCCCGTGAAATTTTCGGCACGTTTGCATTTCACACGCACAAAAAAAAACCGCTCAACTTGCGAGCGGCCAAGTTTGTAAATCATTTCAGCGAATTACTTCAGCGAATTTAATCTGTCGGCGAGAATTTGCGCGTCTTCGTCACCTTCAAGCGGTGTGACAATTTCCTGACTGCCGAGCATGACCGTTCCGTTGACGACGGTTGCTTGATTTTTATTTTGTCCGTCATGGAAAGCGCGAGCCAAATTGCCCAAAACGAAATAGGAACGTTCCGCGCCCGACATCGTCGACGAGGCAACGGGTTTCATGAAATTTTTTTTGTTGACGAGTACGACGCCGTTTTTAACTTCGGCGTGCTTGCCGCTGTATTCGAAAAGTTTTTTCGCGCAGGCATCGCGACGTTTATCGCTGCCGGGGTGGTCGCTCGGTTTGAATATCGCTTCCAATCTCGAACGTTCTTTGCCGAGTGAAAGTTCGGTAAATCTTTGCATGGCGGCCGCCGTCGCGCCGATATTGTAGGGCGTGTTGACCAGATAATCGATGCTTATCAAATCGGCTTGCGTCTCAAATTTTTTATCTTTGTGAGCGTCCATGTTATTGAGCGCAACATCCGCAACCAAAGAAGTTATCGCGCCCCCGCCAATCGCGGCACCGAGTAAGCCGGAAGTAATTTTTTGGTTGACTTGTTTTTCAAGACTTTTGGCGCCGTGATTCAGTTGCCCGTGTCCCATCTCGTGCCCGACAATGGCGGCAATTTCGTCCTCGTTCGGCAACGCTTTGAACGTCCCGCGATTGACCAGCATGACGTGCCCCATTGCACAGGCGGCATTCAAGCTGTCGTCGGCGGCAACGAAATAACGATACGGCTTGTCTTTGATTGACGGATCTACGGCCGCAACTCCGCGAGTCAAGTTCGCCATGATTACATCAAGTCGCTCGTTGTATTCGGGCGTCGTGTCAACGCCTTGCTTTTCGCGAAAATGTTGGTACAGGGCTGCTTGCCCTTCGGGTGTCTCGTTGAATTGCTTGATGATTTGTTTGACCTGTTTTCGCATTGCCGCGCCTTCGATGAGAGTACCCGCAATGCTGCCGATTACCCCCGCAGTCGACGCCGCTTGAACGACGGGCGCGCCGAATATCAACGAAAATCCGACAACCGCCGCCGTCACAGCGGACAAAAATTTTTTCTTCAAGTTCATGACGTAAAAACCTCCCGCAAAAGTTTTTCGTCATTATAGCAGAAAAATCTTTGCGCAAAAATTTTTTCGGCGGCTTGAAGGTATGAATTTTATCTGGTAATATAAGCGCAGGCAATCACTCAAAAATTTTTGGAGGGAACATCTTATGGCAATACGGCAACAAGACAGCACGGGCTCCGGCTCAACCGACATGAAGCTGACAAAGTTTCGGGCAATGCTCCAAGACGTTGACCGCTACCTTTCGGGACGTTCGGGCGGAATTTTCATGTTCAGCGGCACGGGCACGAAGTACAAGGCCTATTACTCGAATCAGCTCAAGCGTTACAACTCCGACGTTTTCGTTTCGGTCATGGAAGTCAATTTCAACCCCGACAAATCCAGCCCGCTCGAAATCGTCGAAGAACAGGGCATCATCAATCTTTATCGCGACTTGAAAAACAAACCCGGCGCGAACAAAAGTTTCAACGAATTTTACCGACTGATTTTCTGGCTCCTTTTCAGTGCGGCGGTCTCGGACGAAATTTACAACAACGAATTGCCTAACATCATCGATTTTGCCTATTGCCTCGGCTTCGACGAAGCTTTGACCCGCGATTGGTGCAAGGCCGTCGCTTACGTCATCGGCGGCAACAAGCTCAGCGAAAAAAGCAAAATCGACTTCGAGACCCGCGAGGCCAAAGCATTTTTCCTGCATCAAAAATGAGGTGAGCTCATGGCGAAAAACATTTATCTTGCGTCAGGGTCGCTCCATCAAAAAATCGTCAACGGCAAGGCGAATCGTCCTTACCCTGCCGCAAACAAACGCAAATCGGGTTTGAGAATCCCCGACGAAAAACTCGGCGAAGTGGCGAAAATTTTTACCGCAGCCCAAAACGAATTGAGCGGGCTTCACTTCGACGTGAATCAATGCACGCGCCCGATTTTGACAATCGCCGCCGAAGAGCTTAACCATTTGAATTACGATATGTACGCAAGCACGCGCAACATGTTGCAAATCGTCCGCGAATCGGGCATTCAAAAAGGCATCGAAAAAATTCTCGAAAAAATGGTTTTCTGAACCGCGAAATTTCGGTTTGCAATGGACAACCGCGTCTGCTATAATCTGCGGCGTTACAAGGTCAACCGTCTTAAGGAGAGTATGTGGAATGATAAAATTGGAAAAGAAACAGATCAGGATTGTCAGCATTTTGATTGCGGCAATTTTCATCGGCAGCGTGGTTGCGCTCGCTTTGACGCAAACCGGAAACATTGCCTCGGCGGCAAGTTCTTCGTCCGTCGGTGTCGTTGATATGCAACAAATTTCAATGGCGCACCCCGAAGTTCAAAACCTTCAAAGCCAGATGGAAACCACAATCAACGATATCCGCAAGGAATTCGAGGAAAAATCTGCCGGCATGAACGATCAGGAAAAGGCGGATTATTACATGCAATGCCAAGATCGAATTCGTCAGAAGCAGGAAGAATTGCTCGCGCCGATTGAACAATCCATTCAAACCGCGATTAAAGCCGTTGCCGACAAAAAAGGTCTTGCGGTAGTCATCAACAAAGCGGCGGTAGTCTACGGCGGGCAAGACATTACCCAGGACGTTATCGCTCAACTCGGCAAAAAATAATTTCGGGTATTCAGTGGTTAGTGATTAGTGAAAATTTCTAATCGCTAACCATTTTTTTTGGGAGGCGGCAATGTCAAACTACCGAGCATGGGCGGCGGCAACAATCATTGCGTTAATCGGCGGCGGTCTTTACTTCCACGAAGCAACGGAGCCTCCCGCGAAGCCCGTCGACGAAAAAGTCGAACGACCCGCGCCCAAACAATCAGAAGGCGTCGGAGTAATCGATCTGAACGAAATTCAGAAATATCACCCCGACGGCGAACAACTTGCCGAACTACACGCGAAGGAATTGCGGTTGCGTTTGGAACTCAACGAGGCAATGAGAGTTATACAACTGCCAAAACCGACGCCGCCTGCCGTTAACGAAAAAGTCTTCGACGAAGCGGCCTGGCAGAAAAATGCGCAGGAAGTCATGAGCCGGCTCGCCGAATTGCAAATGCGCAAAAAGTTGATTGCGGACGAATATCGCAAGAAAAGTGAGCCGCAGTACATTGAACGGCGCAACAAAGTTCGCGACGAGTTCATGACTGAAAACTTAAACATTCAGCTCAAGTTACAGAACGCGGACAATTTGCATTTGACGCAGGAACAAATTAACGAATTGCTCAAGCAACTTGAAGATGTCGAATTCCGACGCAACGCCGCGCAAAAAAAGTTGCTTGACGAGTGGATGGCGGAAATTGAAAAATTCGTCGTGGATTCAACGTCGGCTCAAGAAGCGAGTTTGAAGGCGGAAGCGGATCGATTGCAACGCGAAGTTAACGAAGAGTCGCGCAAAAAACAAGACGAAGTTGCCGAACGAAATCGCCGTCAAATGGAGCAATCAATTCACGACATTGAATCCCGCCAAGTTCGCAGGCAGGAACTTTTGTCGGCGGTGCAACAAGTCGGCAACGAACGGGCGGAACTTGAGCAAAAAATTTTAAATTCAATCGTCGACAAAGCGACAATGTTGGCGTCCGTTCACAAATTGGAATTGCTTTTGGTCAAGCGTGCGCCCTTCGACGACGAAAAATTTTGGTTGAAGCGGCCGCGAAAAACTTTTGAACTCAAAGCCCCCGAACACACGGGCGCGGTGGTTTTCCCGACGAAAAAAACGCTTGACTTGACGAACGAATTGATAAAAGAAATTCAGCGGCATTGAGCGAATACGCATTGATTTTGATTGGAAGTGGTTTATAAATGAATTTGATAAAAAAATTGGCGGCGACGGCTCTGCTTGCGACTTCTTTGCTGACGATGGGTTGCGGCAGCGGACAAATCGCCTCCGTTGACGTAAGCAAAGTCATGGAGGAAGCTCCACGCGTGAAAACTTTGATGGACGAAGCCGAAACCAAAGCCAAAGCCGTGCAGGCGGACTTCGAGAAAGAATACGCCAACAAGCCCGATTTGTCGCAGGAAGAAGTTGCCAAAGCCCAAATGGATCTTCAACGCAAACTCCAAGGCATTAATCAGGCTTACACGTCACAAATTAAAAATCGGCTCGACGTTGTGCTTGAAGAAATTGCCCGTGAAAAAAATCTTGACGTGGTCATCAGCAATTCCGCGCAGGACAAAATGATTTTCCACGGCGCGATTGACGTTACCGACGACGTTATCAAGAAGATGCAATAAGCAGGCGACAATCATGGAAAAATTTTTACACGAAGTGGCTCAGCTTGTCGGCGGGGAAGTTTTAGGCGACGGAACAACGAAAGTCAGCGGTCTGTCGAATATCAAACTTGCGCAAGCGGGCGATTTGATTTTCGCGGTGCCGCCGCATTTGGACGAGGCAAAAAATTCGCGGGCGACTGCAGTTTTAATTCCGCGTGACGTGGACGACTTCCCGAAACCCGCCGTCAAAGTTGACGACCCGCGGGCGGCCTTCGCGATTTTGTTGGAAATGTTCACGCCCAAGCTTGAAATTCCGATTGGCATAAGTCCGAAAGCGCATATCGGAAAAAATGTCACGCTCGCCGAAAACGTGACGATTATGCCGTTTGCCGTTGTTGATGACGGTGCGCAAATTGATTCGGGCGCGATAATTTATCCGCACGTTTATATTGGTCAGCAGGCGAAAATCGGCGCGGACACCGTGATTTATTCAAGCGTCACCGTTCGCGAATTTTGCACAATCGGCAAGCGTTGTGTCGTTCACAGCTCGGCGGTTATCGGCTCGGACGGATTCGGATTCACGACGGCAAAAGGCATTCACACGAAAATTCCGCAAGTCGGCAACGTCATTGTCGAAGACGACGTGGAAATCGGCGCGCACGTCGGCATTGACCGTGCGGCAATGGGCTCGACGATTATCGGGCACGGCACGA
>CAMUZL010000141.1 GCA_947165185.1 uncultured Selenomonadales bacterium | reverse complement strand
TCCGTCACCGAAAACGGCGCAACTCGTCAAGCTTTGTTGGACGTTGTCGGCAACGTTACTTACAGACTTGACGGCTCAATCACGCTCGGCGCGGGCACCGTCGTCAGAAATATTTTCGCGGACGGAAACATCTTGACGATAACCGCGAACACCGACGCAAGCGGCTCAATGATTTTCGACCCGAACAGCGGATTGTACATCACGCCTTCGACGCCCGACGCGCTCAACGTTGTCTTGACGACGGACGGGCTCGACGTTGTCAACATCTCGTCAATCACGGGCACGATTAATTACACGGGCGGCGTTGTCACGGCAAGTGCCGGCACGAAAGCTCATATTTCGTATTATTTCGGTTGGGAATCCGAATTGCGCACGACCGGAGGCCCCGCTTCGATTCAGTTCATGGCGGACAGAACCGTTTACACAGCCGGCGAAGGCTCGACTTTTGCGGTGGATTATCTCGACGGCACGACGACGGAAATTCAAAACGGCACCTACAGCGACATTTACGGCGAAAACATTGAAGACTACGTGGAGCTTGTCTCTGAAGGGACGACCTTAAGGAACAACGACAACGAACAAGTCTTCACACTCGAAACGGCGGGCAACTACAATCTCAACGGCATTAACGTCATCACGACCGAAGACAACGTCGAAGTTCAGCTTGCCAACTACAACACGGTTATCGTCGGCGACAATGCTTACACGGCGTTGAACGAAAATGCCGCCATTGCAATCAGCGACGAAGGCGTCATTGGCGTCAATGATCAAGTTGCAGTCAATCCAATCAGCTTGTTTGTAAGCGCAGACCTCGCGGGTGACTTCCTGCCGAATTACGAAGTCGACTTCGCGAACGCATTGCAAATTGTTGACGCGGGTACCTTCGACGCGCTGAACGACATTTTACCTGCGGAAACTCTCGGCGAAATTAATTTCAACACTCAAGACGAACTTTCGCAGAATCCGCAAATCGTCATCGCGCCCGAAAAATAAATCGCTCACCGAATACGAATCAATTTCCTGCCGAAATGGCAGGATTTTTTTTTGCGCCGTGGAATTTCAATCACGCTGTATCACAAAGTTTTAATCAGTTTCACGGAGGTTTTTTTGTATGGCAAATTATTTTCAGCCGGAAATTGAATGCGCGCCCCTTGAAAAAATTCGGGCGTTGCAAAATGAATTGTTGCCCGCGCAGGTTCGCCGCGTGTGGGAGAACGTCCCCTATTACCGCAAAAAGTTGGAGGCGCACGGCGTCACGCCCGACGACATAAAATCGATTGACGACCTGCACAAGTTGCCGTTCATGTCGAAAGCAGACTTGCGCGACGCTTATCCTTACGGCTTGTTGGCGGTTCCGTTGAGTGACTGTGTGCGAATTCAATCGACTTCGGGCACCACGGGCAAACGCGTCGTTGCTTTTTACACGCAAAGCGACATTGACCTTTGGAACGACTGCACGGCGCGGGCGATTGTTGCGGCTGGCGGCACTCGCGACGACGTTTGCCAAGTTTCCTACGGCTACGGACTTTTCACGGGCGGCCCCGGTCTCGACGGCGGAAGTCACAAAGTCGGTTGTTTGACAATCCCGACAAGCTCAGGCAACACCGAGCGGCAAATTATGTTTATCCTTGACTTGCAAGCGACGATTCTTTGTTGCACGCCGAGTTATGCGGCTTATATCGGCGAAACGCTCAAGGAAAAAGGTTACAAGCCCGAAGACATTCCGTTGAAAGTCGGCATTTTCGGCGCGGAGGCCTGGTCTGAAGAAATGCGCCGCGACATCGAACAAACTTTGGGAATTAAAGCTTACGACATTTACGGCTTGACGGAAATCAGCGGCCCCGGCGTCGCGTTCGAGTGTTCCGCTCAACAGGGAATGCACATCAACGAAGATCACTTTTTGCCAGAAATCATTGACCCGAACACCGGCGAAGTTTTGCCCGAAGGCACGCAAGGCGAATTGGTTTTCACGTCGCTGGACAAAAAAGCTTTTCCGCTGATTCGTTATCGCACGCGTGACATCTGCACGTTGACTCGCGAAAAATGTTCCTGCGGTCGCACGCACGTTCGCATGACGAAACCTAAAGGCCGTTCGGACGATATGTTGAAGATTCGCGGCGTCAACGTCTTCCCGTCACAGATTGAAACGGTTTTGATGAATAACGGCTACGCGGCGAATTATCAAATTCTCGTCGGGCGCGTCAACAACACGGATACTTTTGAAGTCAAAGTCGAAATGACGCCCGATATGTTCACGGACAACGTCGGCGAAGTTCAAGCCCGCCGCAAAGTTTTGGAAGACGGTCTGCGCTCAATGCTCGGCATCAAGGCGAAAGTCACGCTTGTCGCGCCGAAATCAATCACCCGCAGCGAAGGCAAGGCCGTCCGCGTCATCGATACCCGAAAAATTTAACGGAGGTGTCAACAAATGAGCGTCAATCAAGTTTCGGTTTTCCTTGAAAACAAAGCCGGCACGTTGAACAAACTGACTGAAGTTTTGGCGACGAACAAAATCAATATCCGCGCTTTGAGTTTGGCGGAAACCAGCGAATTCGGAATCGTGCGCATGTTGGTCAATGACGTGTTCGAGGCGACCAACGTCCTGAAAGAAAATAATTTCGTCGCAACTTTAACGCCCGTTCTTGCCTACGCCATTGCCGACGAGGCGGGCGACTTGAACAATCTTTTGCAGAAATTCACGGCGGCGAACGTCAACATCGAATACATGTACGCGTTTGCCGGCAAGGAACGCGCTTACATGATTTTCCGCGTCAACGACACCAAAAAAGCTGAAGCTCTGCTCAAAAGCCACGGCTTGAATTCTCTGACGCAGGAGGAAATTTCTGCCGTATGATTCACTTAAACGCAATTCCTTATGACTTTGAGCCGCGAAGAAAAATTTTGCCGCAACTGCCCGAATACATCGACCCTCGCGGTGAACGACATCCCGAAATGACCGAATTCGAGTCGGCATTTCTGTGCGGCGCACTGAAAACTTTTCGCTCGAAAAAAATTTTGGAAGTCGGCGTGGCTTCCGGCGGTTCCACTGCGATAATCCTGCAAGCTCTCGAAGAAATCGGCGCGCCTTATGAAATGCATTCGATAGATATTTCGCCGACAGTTTATTGCGACAACTCAAAACCCACGGGTTTTCTCGGCACGTTCGCGAAAGAAAAAATTTTCGGTAACCTGCGCGGCACGCACAAGTTTCATATCGGAAAAATTCTGCCGCAAGTCCTTGACGAAATCGGCGGCGGAATTGACTTCGTGATTCTCGACACGGTGCATATGCTTCCGGGCGAAGTTTTGGACTTTCTTGCCGTGTTGCCGTATCTCGCGGACAATGCGTTCATCGTCTTGCATGATGTGGCACTCAATCAATATAAAGCGCAACAATATCCGAATCTGTATGCCACGAGCGTTTTGCTCAGTGCAGTGACGGCGGAAAAATTTTTGAACTTCCAGCCCGACGAAGAACTTTTCCGCTATCCGAACATTGCCGCATTCCGAATCAACGAGCAGACGACGGGGAATATCGAAAATGTTTTCTTGACACTGATTCCTCGTTGGTATTATTGGTTGGGAGATACACTCGCCGTTTACCGTCGGCACTACCGCAGATTTTATTCCGACGCGCTTGTCGAAATCTTTCAAGACGCCGTCGACATGAACGCTTACAATTTCGCGTTGGCGCAGAAAAAATAACGCCAAAAAAAATCGCAACCTTGCTCAAAAGTCACGGCTTTAATTTACTGACACAGGAGGAAATTTCTGCAGAATGATTCATTTAAACGCAATTCCTTTGGACTATGAACCGCGCAGAAAAATTATTTCCAAACTCTCAATGCAAAACACGTGGAACGACGTTTTTGTTTTGATGACCGAATTCGATACGGCATTTCTTTGCGGCGCACTGAAAACTTTTCGCCCGAAAAAAATTTTGGAAGTCGGCGTGGCGGCGGGCGGCTCCACCGCGATAATTTTGCAGACACTCGAAGAAATAGGCGAAGCTTACGAAATGCATTCCGTTGATCTCAACCCAAACTTTTTGTTTGAAGGTTACACCGACCGTCCCGTCGGCTTTGTGACGACTTACGCGAAGGAAAAATTTTTCGGCAAGATGAGCGGCACGCACAAATTTCATATCGGAAAAATTTTACCGCAGATTATTGACGAAATCGGCAGCGGGATTGACTTTGTGATTATCGACACGGTACACAGGCTGCCGGGCGAAGTTTTGGACTTTATTGCCGCGCTCCCGTACCTCGCGGACAATGCGGTTGTCGTCCTGCATGACGTGTCGTTACATCAATCCGAGGCCGCCGAAGAAAATGCCACGGGGGTTTTGTTCGGCGCGGTGACGGCGGAAAAATTTTTGAGCTTCCAACCCGACGAATATCTTTTCCGCTACCCGAATATCGCCGCGTTCAAAGTCAACGAACAAACGGCGGCGAATATCGAAAATGTTTTTCTGTCGTTGATTTTGCGTTGGAATTATTTTCCCGACGAGCAAATTAAAATCTATCGGCAACACTACCGCAGATTTTATTCCGACGCGCTTGTCGAAATTTTTCAAGACGCGATTGACATGAACGCTTACAATTTCGCAACGGCGCAGAACAAGTAGATAACATTTGACTCAGGAGGAAAGCTCGGCGATATGATTCACTTAAATGAATTGCCTTTGGATTTCGAGCCTCGTAATGAAATTCTTTCAAAGCTTTCGGCGCACGGACGCGGGCTAGAAAATTTAATGCTCATGAGCGAATTTGATACGGCATTTCTTTGCGGTGCGTTGAAAACTTTTCGTCCGAAAAAAATTTTGGAAGTCGGCGTCGCGGCGGGAGGCTCCACCGCGATAATTTTGCAAGCTCTCGAAGAAATTGGCGCGACTTATGAAATGCATTCGATTGACCTGGCAGAAAGGCAGGTGCATTTCCGAAACGAACCGACGGGTTTTCTGGCGACGCTTGCCAAGGAAAGAGTTTTCGGCAAGATGAGCGGCACCCACAAATTTCATATCGGAAAAATTTTACCGCAGATTATTGACGAAATCGGCAGCGGAATTGACTTCGTATTTCTCGACACGATGCACAGTTTGCCGGGCGAAGTTTTGGATTTTTTGACTGTGCTTCCATATCTCGCCGACAATGCGGTTGTCGTCCTGCATGACGTGTCGCTTCATCACTACAGCGATAACTTCAAAAACACGTCGGGAACTTTTCAGCCCTTCGGCTCTCCGTGCAACATTGCCACGGGGGTTTTGTTCGGCGCGGTGACGGCGGAAAAATTTTTGAACTTCCAGCCCGACGAAGAACTTTTCCGCTACCCGAATATCGCCGCGTTCAAAGTCAACGAGCAAACGGCGGCGAATATCGAAAATGTTTTCCTGTCGCTGATTTTGCGTTGGAATTATTTTCCCGACGAGCAAGTTAAAATCTATCGGCAACATTACCGCAGATTTTATTCCGACGCGCTTGTCGAAATTTTTCAAGACGCCGTTGACATGAACGCTTACAATTTTGCGTTGGCGAACCGCAAATAATTTCAATCGAACATTCGACCGAGGGCGGCTCAAAAATTTCGCTCTCGGTCAAATTTTTTCGGAGGTGACGCTGTGGACAGATACGAACTTAGAGTTGATGACGGAAAAAATTTCGGCAGGCTGTTCGTCAATCTCGACGCCGAAACAAGCGAACGACTCGACAAATGTACGCTCAAAACGGTTTTCGTGACGCCCGCCATAAATCTTTGGGAAATAAGTTTGCTCACGGAAAAAGATTTCGACGAAAAATTTCTTGACGACGCCGCCGAAATTTTGACGCGCAGATACAACGCCAAAATCGAATTCAAAGCGACAGTTTCAATCGGTGACGAAATTCCCGCCGAAACTTCCAAACCGAAACGAAAACGCGCCTCGTCGAAGAAAACCGACGAAAATTCCGCGCCCGACGCAAAAAATTCTTCCGCCGAAAAAAATTCTTCCGCCGAAAAAAATTCTTCCGACGCAAAAACTCAGCCCGCGAAAAAAATTCTCGGCAAAAAAATTTCCGGCTCAATCATTCCGATTGAAAA
>CAMUZL010000140.1 GCA_947165185.1 uncultured Selenomonadales bacterium | reverse complement strand
AAAATTCAAGCGTCGCCGCGTCAGCAAAGCCGAACAAAGTTATTGCGTCTTCGCGTACCGCCGTATGGATAAAAAATTCCGCCGAATCGCCGACCGTCAAATTTTGTTTCGTCGCCGCGTCAAGAAAAATTTTATAGCCGACGCCGTTTACGTCCAAAATGCACCCGTCGCCGAAAAGAAATTTAATCGTCCCGCTCAAGTAACCAATCATTTTGTCGCCTCGAATAATACAGCTTTGAGCTTTGAGCTTTAAGCTTTAAGGTTTTGGGAAAAAATCATATCGCCTCAAATAAATTGCGTCGTGTCAAAGAATTTGCTTCGTAACCCGCCGCGATTGAAATTGCCAACGCGTCCGCCGCGTCGTCGGGTTTGGGCGGCTCGGCAAGATTTAAAATTTTCGTCACCATGAAAATGACTTGCTCTTTCGTCGCGCCGCCGTAGCCCGTTATCGACTGCTTGACTTCGTTCGGCGTAATTTCCAGCACGTCCAAATTATTTTGCGCCGCGCACAACAAAACCACGCCGCGAGCTTGCCCGACGGGAATTGCCGTCGTCGCGTTTTTGCCGAAGAAAAGTTTTTCGACGCCCATAATTTCCGGCTGAAAAGTTTTTATCAGCGCGTCAAGTTCCGTGTGGATTTTCAGCAACCTGTCTTGCATACGGGCTTTGGGGCTTGTGGTGATGACGCCGAAACTTTTCGCGAAAATTTTTCCGTCAAGTTGCTCAACAAAACCGTAGCCGCAAATTGCCGAGCCGGGGTCAATTCCCAACGCCAACATTTAATCCGCGAATTCGTAATTGCCGTAGACGTTTTGAACGTCGTCATCTTCGTCGAGCGCGTCAAGAAGTTTCTGCATTTTTTCGGCGTCCTTGTCGGCGAGCTTGACCGTCGTGTCGGGAACTTGAGTTATCTCGGCGGAGGCAGTCTCAATGCCTTTTTCGGCGAGCGCGGCTTCAATCGTGTTGAAATCTTCGGGCGCGGCGGTTATTTCAAAAGCTTCGTCGACGGACTCAAAATCTTCGGCACCGGCGTCCATGACAATTTCCATCAGCGCATCTTCGTCGTCGAAATTTTCTTTGTCGACAACGAACACGGCTTTTTTCTTGAACATCCAGCCGACGCAACCGTTTTCGCCCAAATTTCCGCCGTGCTTGCTGAAAATGTGACGAATGTTCGCCGCCGTGCGATTGCGATTGTCCGTCAAAATGTCGAGCATCAAAGCCGCGCCGCCGGGTCCGTAACCTTCATAAGTAATTTCTTCGTAGTTGGTCGTGTCGGACGCGCCCAAACCTTTTTGAATTGCACGGTTGATGTTGTCTTTGGTGACGTTGTTCGCCTTCGCCTTGCTGAGCGCGAGTTTCAAGCGCATATTGCCCGTCGGGTCGGAGCCGCCCATTTTCACGGCGATTGTAATTTCGCGGCTGATTTTGGTCGTCATTGCCCCGCGAATTGCGTCGTTGGCCCCTTTCTTGCGTTTAATCGTTGCCCATTTGGAATGTCCTGACATAAAAATTTCACTCCTCGGATAAAATTTTCTTCATGTAAATCACGTCGCTCATCGGATTGAAATAATACGGTTCGCACTCGACGAAGCCGAATTTTTTATAAAGACGAATCGCACTTTGGAGCGGCTTTATCGTGTCCAAAAC
Organism: uncultured Selenomonadales bacterium; assembly: GCA_947165185.1. Lineage (GTDB taxonomy): Bacteria > Bacillota > Negativicutes > Selenomonadales > Selenomonadaceae > Quinella. The sequence goes on along the minus strand of CAMUZL010000140.1, from coordinate 4,536 downwards.
CATTTCGGAAAAACCGTCAGCCCGCGCAAAATTTATAATCGCCTCGATAAGTTTGGAGCCTGCGCGGTGTTCGCGATAACCTTCGCGAACAAAAAGCCGTTTCATTTCGCAACGGTTATCGTTGTGTTTGTGATAGGCGACGCAACCGATAATTTTGCCGTTAATTTCGGCGCAGAGCAGTCGTCCTTCGGGCGGCGCGTATTTCGCGGACAAGTCGTCAAGTTCATCGTCGACGTGCTGAAATGATAAATCGCGTCCCAAAAATTTCGTGTACTCGATAACCAGCTGTTTGACTTCGTCCAAATGATTCACGCCGTCGATAATTTTAAGACTTGCCGACATAGCGATAAACTTCAATCCAGCCGCGTCCTTGAGCGTCGTAAAAATCAATTTCGCCGCCTTGGTCGCCCGTCACCCAATCGCCGCCGCGAGGATTGTTCACGCCGCGAGCCTCGACGGTTTTGCCGTCGCCGATGTAAATTGCCACGTGCGATTGCGGAATGCAAAGGATGTCTCCGCGCTGAAGACTGTCTTTAACTTCGTCCCAATAAAATTTTCGCCAGCCTTTGTCGCCTTTGCTCAAATCTTCCCAAATGGTGTCCGCGTCGCCGGATTTTTGTTTGCCTTGATAACGAAGTTCGCGTTTGGGATTGCTGCGCCACTTGTCGATTGGATGAAAGCCGCCGTATTGGAAGGCGTGATAAACCAACGACGAGCAATCATAATCAACACCTTCACGCGAGCCGGTGTACGGGCGTGACGGCGTGGCATTGACTTCGCCTTGGGAATAACCGTGCGTTTGGTCGTTGGCAATGTCAATCGCCCACTGCACGGCTTTTTCAACACGCGGGTCAACTTCAGCGAACGCGGAATTTGTGAACAGACAGCTTGCCAGAATCAGCGCGCCGAAAAATTTTTTCATCATGACGTAACCACCTTGAAGAATTTTTTCTTGCCCTTGCGAATGAGAATTTCGCCATCAACAAAATCCGCCGAGCCCAAAACGTAATCAACATCGGAAACTTTTTCGTCGTTGAGCGTCAAACCGTTTTGCGCAATAAGTCGGCGGCCTTCAGCTTTGGATTCGATAATTTTCGCGGCGGCAAGCACGTCCAAAAGTTTTTTCCCGACGGCGTCCGCAACTTCAATCGCGGGAATATTGTCGGCGTCCCGTTGCGAAAACATTTTGAGCGCGGCAATTTGCGCTTGATTGGCGGCATCTTCGCCGTGAACGAGTTTCGTGACTTCGTAAGCCAAAACTTGTTTGGCTTCGTTAATCGCGGCACCTTCGAGAAGTGACAGGCGATTAACTTCCGACATCGGCACGAACGTCAGCAAACTCAGGCAAGTTTTAACGTCCGCGTCGTCGACGTTGCGCCAGTATTGATAGAAATCGTAAGGCGAAACTTTTTCCGCGTCGAGCCACAGCGCGCCGCCGGCAGTCTTGCCCATTTTGGAACCGTCGCTCTTGAGCAAAAGTTTGTTCGTCAAGCCGTAAGCCGCTCTACCCGTCTTGCGCCGCGTGAGTTCGACGCCCGCGATAATGTTCGACCACTGATCGTCGCCGCCCATTTGCAGGACGCAATCGTAATCGCCGTTGAGTTTGTAAAAGTCATAAGCCTGCATGACCATGTAATTGAATTCCAAAAACGTCAGACCTTTATCCCAACGTTGCTTATAACATTCGGCGGCAAGCATTCTGTTGACCGTGAAATTCGCGCCGACTTCGCGAAGCAAATCAATGTAACCGAGTTTGCGGAGCCAGTCGCCGTTGTTTACCATCAGAGCTTTGCCGTCGCTGAAATCGATGAAACGCGCCATTTGCTTTTTGAAACATTCGCAGTTGTGTTCGATAACTTCGTCAGTCATAACTTTGCGCAAATCCGAACGTCCCGAAGGATCGCCGATTGTGCCCGTGCCGCCGCCGACAAGACAAATCGGGCGGTGACCTGCGCGTTGCATGTGAGCCATTGCCATGAGCGCGATAAAATGACCCGCGTGCAAGCTGTCCGCCGTCGGGTCGAAGCCGATATAAAACGTCACTTTTTTTTCGCCGAGCATTTTTTTCACTTCGTCGGCGTCCGTGCATTGCGCGATAAATCCGCGTTCCGTGAGAGTGTCGAAAACATTTTCCGTCAACAAACTCGCCTCCTGTTTTGAGTTTTGGGATTAATTCATTGGCGTAGAGATTATAGCAGACAAGTTCCAAAAGCACAAAGAAATTTTGTCCGTTTGTCAAATGACATTTACAAACACTTGACGCCAAAAATTTATCGCCCGTCAAGCGATATTTGCGAACATTTGACACGGAAAAATTTATCGCCCGTCAAGTGACATTTACAAACACTCGACGCAAAAAAATTTATCGCCCGTTGACATTCGACACGAAAAATTTTTATCACTTATCGACGCTTGCAGGAAAATTTTCGCGGCGGCAGAATCACAAACCGCAGATTTTTAAGGGAGTGACATACTTGGCAATTTTTTCTGCAGATACAAAGCGATTTCTGCGCCGAATAGATTTCGCGCTTTTGCTCTCGGCGACGGCGATTGTGATATACGGCATTGTGATAATTTCCAGCGCGACGCACATCAACACGCCCGGCGAAGAACGTTTTTGGTTCGTGCAACGTCAGGGAGTTTTCGCGCTCGTCAACGCGGCGATTGCCGTCCTGTTCATGAATTTCGATTATCGCGGACTGCAACAGCACGGACAAAAACTTTACATCTTCAACTTGATAATTTTGGTCGCGGTTATGCTTTTCGGGCACGCGGCACTCGGCGCGCAGCGTTGGATCCAAATCGGTCCGATAAGTTTACAGCCGTCGGAGTTTTCAAAGCTCATCATGATAATTTGCATGGCGGCGGTTTTGGAAGAGCGCATGGGAAAATTAAACACGATTCAAGATTTATTGCCGATTGCGCTATATGTCGGCGTGCCGTTCATTTTGGTTTTGAAACAGCCGGACTTGGGCACGTCGTTGGTCTTCATGGCGATTTTTTTCGGAATGGTTATCGCGTGCGGGATGCCGTGGAAATTTTTCTTCGGGATTGTCGTCGCGGGCATTGCGTCGTTTCCGTTGCTATGGCAGTTCATGAAAGATTATCAGAAAATGCGAATCATGGTTTTCCTTGACCCGAATGTCGATCCGCTCGGCTCAGGTTATCACATAATCCAATCGAAAATTGCAATCGGATCGGGAATGCTATTCGGCAAGGGACTTTTTGAAGGCACGCAAAGTCAGCTGAATTTTTTGCCCGAAAACCACACGGATTTTATTTTTGCGGTCGTCGGTGAGGAACTCGGCTTTGTCGGCGCGGTTGTGCTGCTTTTGTTGTATCTGATTGTTTTATGGCGCGGAATTCAAATCGCGAAAGACGCGGGCGACGTTTTCGGCAGACTGCTTGCGGTCGGGATAACGTCAATGCTCGCGTTTCACGTGCTTGTTAATGTCGGAATGACGACGGGAATTATGCCCGTGACGGGAATTCCGTTGCCGCTGATGAGTTACGGAATCAGCTCGTTGACGACGAACATTTTGGCGATAGCGATTCTGCTGAATATCAACCTGCACAAACAAAAATTTTTATGGTGAAGACAATGACAAACAATTCCAAATTCCTAACTCCCAACTCCACACTGCAAAAGCCTGCAAGATACACGGGCGGCGAATTCAATTCCGTGACGAAAAATTTTGACGCCGTCGACTGCAAAATCGTTTTGGCGTTGCCCGACGTGTACGAAGTCGGAATGTCGAATTTGGGGCTTGCAATTTTGTATTCGATTTTGAACCGCCGCGCCGATACTTTATGCGAAAGAGTTTACGCGCCGTGGACAGACGCCGAAAAAATTCTTCGCGATGAAAATATTCCTCTGTTCGCGCTGGAATCGAAACGCAACGTCAAAGATTTTGACTTTCTTGGATTTTCGTTGCAGTACGAAATGATTTTTACAAACGTGCTGAACATGCTTGACCTTGCGAAAATTTCACTGCACGCCGTTGACCGTGCAGATGATGAACCGTTCGTTATCGGCGGCGGCCCTTGCGTCTACAACGTCGAACCTGTCGCGGATTTTTTTGACTTTTTCATTGTCGGCGAGGCGGAGGAAGTTTTCGGCGAAGTCGTCGACGTTTTCACCGCGTGGAAAAATTCGGGACGTGTCGGCGGGCGAAAAGGTTTTCTGCGCGAATTGCTCAACGTCAAAGGAATTTATGTGCCGAGTTTTTACGAGCCGATTTACGCGGGCGAAAATTTTGCGGGCATGAAAATTCTTGAGCCGTCCGCTCCGCAAAAAATTTTCAAGCGCGTTGTCCGTGATTTCGACAAGACGCCGTCCGTTGAAAAACCCGTCGTGCCGTTTTTGGAAATTGTCCACGATAGAGCAATGCTGGAACTTTTTCGCGGGTGTTCACGAGGTTGCAGATTTTGTCAAGCCGGCATGAGTTATCGCCCCGTCCGCGAACGTCGCGAAGAAACTTTGCGGGCTTGTGCGCGAAAATTAATCGACGCTAGCGGTTGGGACGAAATTTCTTT
>CAMUZL010000139.1 GCA_947165185.1 uncultured Selenomonadales bacterium | reverse complement strand
GACGCAACAATCGCTTGGTACCGCGATTACTCAATCGTTCCGGCGGGCATCGAAAATTTGACTTACGACATCACGACGATTAATTTCAAACGCGAAGGCGGCAAAGTTTATTACTACATTGTCAGCCGTCTGTCCTACGACGCGGCCGGCCGCAACATTTCGACGATGGACTATTACGCGCCCAATCCGCCGCAGTGGCAGGAAGTTCCCGTGGCGTCCAATGTTGATGTCGAATATCACGAGGCGGCTTTGATCGTCGACGGCAAAAAATACGACGCAAACTACTGAGCTGCGACGAGTTTTGAATTCACACAAAGAAATTTTTCAGGCGACGCGACATTTTTGCCGAGTCGCTTTTCGTTTGTTGGTGACGAGATGAAACAACGGCTTGATATTTTGTTGACGGAAAAAAATTTTTTCGACAGCCGCACCCGTGCGCAAGCGATGATTATGTCGGGAAAAATTTTGGTCGACGGGCAGAAAATTGACAAGGCGGGCACTTTGATTGATGTCGACGCCGAAATTCGCGTGCTCGGCGAAGAAATGCCTTTCGTCAGTCGCGGCGGCTTGAAGTTGCAAAAAGCTTTGGACGCGTTCAAAATCGTTTTGAGCGGAAAAATTGCGGCGGATGTCGGCGCGTCGACGGGCGGATTTACCGATTGCATGTTGCAACACGGCGCGAAAAAAGTTTACGCCATTGATGTCGGCTACGGGCAGTTGGCGTGGAAACTTCGCAGTAATGTTCGCGTCGTGAACATGGAGCGGACAAATATTCGCAACGTCACGCGGGAAAATTTTCTTGACGAATTGGAATTCATTTCGATTGACGTGGCGTTTATTTCGCTGGAAAAAGTTTTGCCCGTGGTCTTCGACGTGCTTAAAGATTCGGGCGAAGTTGTCGCGTTGATTAAGCCGCAATTCGAGGCGGGGCGCGAACATGTCGGCAAAAAAGGCGTTGTCCGCGACAAAAAAATTCATGCGGCGGTTATCGAACGAGTTTTAAATTTCGCGGGCGAAATCGGCTTCGGAGTTTGCGGCTTGACTTTTTCGCCCGTCAAAGGTCCCGAAGGCAACATCGAATATCTTGCGTATCTGATAAAAAATTCCCCGTCGACGAACGTTGAAATTTTATCCGTCGTTGATAAAGCTCACGAGGAGTTGGACTGATGGCACGACCAAATATTTTCGGGACGGTTTTCGGCGTTGATGCCGGCATGATGCAACTTGCGGTTTTCCCGAACCTGAGCAAGCGGCGGGCGGGCGAAATCGTCGACAGAATTTTTAATTTCTACCACAACAAAGACGTGCGACTTGTAATGCCCGCGACCGAAGCGCGCCAATTCCGCAAAGAGGAATACGGCCTGCCCTGCGTCGAGCGCGTGCATGTCGACATGGCGTTATCAATCGGCGGCGACGGAACTTTATTGGGCGTGTGTCGACGTTTCGGCGAGCAAAATGTTCCCGTTTGCGGAATAAATTTGGGCACGTTGGGATTTCTTGCCGACATTGAGCCGCGTGAACTTGAGGGACGCCTTGCGAAAATTTTGGCGGGACAATATCGCGTGGAGCGTCGACTTTTATTGAGCGGCTACGTTCGCAACGATTTGGGCGAAAAATTTTTGGGCAACGCGATTAATGACGTGGTCATCTCAAAAGGCGGCGTCGCCCGAATGTTGCGCCTCGGTCTGTACATTAACCAAACGCACTTGATGGACTACAAGGCGGACGGTCTGATTGTTTCCAGCCCGACAGGTTCGACGGCGTATTCGTTGAGCGCGGGCGGCCCGATACTAGATCCGACGATTCGTGCGTTGCTGTTGACGCCGATTTGTGCGCACACCTTCCAAATGCGGCCGCTTGTCGTCAATGAGGACGACGAAGTTTTGATAAAAGTTTCCGCAATGCAAGATGTTATCGTCACGCTTGACGGGCAAGTCAGTCATAAAATTCAGCCGAACGACGAAATTGTTGTGCGCAAATCGAAGGCGACCGCGCAGATTGTCAAGTTCGACGACAAAAATTATTATGACGTGCTCAAGGCGAAAATGTGGAGCGGCAACAACTGAAAACGAATTATCAATCGGTTCGCGGCGAATGAGTTGGAAAAATTTGTAAATACGTCGCGACAACTGTTCTCCCGCTTTTAAAGCGGGCGGCGGCAACTGAAAGGAGCGTGTCACATGCCTGTTATGAATTTTTCCGCGACGTTCAATCTCGATTATTATCGGGACGCGCACCCCGAATTAAATCTTTTGGACGACGCCGAGTTGACCGCGCATTATGAAAAATTTGCCGACGCGCAAGGACTTTCAAGTTGTCCTTACGATCGGCGCGAGTTCTTGAAAAAAATTTTGCAGACGGCGATTGACAAAAAACATTTGAAAACTTTGGAAATCGGTTGCGATGCTCATCCGTTTCTTGTCGGCAAAAACGTCAAATATTTTGAGCTTGTCGACGCTGAAACTTTGCGGGCGCGCTGTCAAAAGTACGGCTTGAGTGTTGACGACCTGCCCGAAAAAATTCATTTCGTTGACGCGGCGGGCGATTTAAATGTCGTCGACGAAAAATTTGATATTGTTTTTACGTCGCACGTCATCGAACATTGTCCCGACCTTATCGCGCATTTTCAAGACGTTTCAAAAATTCTCAACGCGGGCGGGCTGTACGTGCTGATTGTCCCCGACAAGCGATTTTGTTTCGACCACTACAACGCCGATTCGACGGTTGCGGAAGTGATTGACGCTTTTGTCGGCGGACGGAAAACTGCGCGGCTTGCGGACGCATTCGGTACGATTTTCACGCGCACGCACAACAATCCCGTGCGGCATTGGCTCGGCGACCACGGCGAACGATTCGGCTTGCGAAATGCGCCGCCCGATTCCGAAGGCGTGACGGAAATTGCGGGCGAATATTTTTTCGACGACGGCAAAAATATTCCCGAAAAAATTTTGCGGCTGGTTGAAAAGTACGCCGAAACTTTGGAGCGCGGCGAATATGTGAGCGCACATAATTGGCGATTCACGCCCGATTCATTCGGCTACATCGTCAATTTGCTCAACGCGCTGAATTTCGTCGACCTGTCGATTTACCGCCTCTGCCGCACGATTTGGGGACGCTTTGAATTTATTGCCATGCTCGAAAAAGTTTAACGAGGTGAAAATTTTTGACTGACGAGTTACTTTTAAAAAGTAACCAAACAGCTGACGCTTCGCGTCCTCGAATCAACCAAACGTTATTGACGCAAAATAATTCAATCGGTTACATATTCAACGAACGTCCGAGCAATTAACGGAGGGAAAAATTTTTGACTGACGATAACATAACCAAACTCACCGCGCAGGCGACGGAATTGCATTTCGCCGAAAATCTTCCCGCAGAAATTTGCGGCTTCGCGACGGAAAAAATTTTCGCGGCGCGTGAAGACAAATTTATTTTCTTCACCTGCACGAACGACGAACTTCACTGCGCGTTGACGACTTACTTTCACGAGGAGACGAGCGAATTTAAAATCAGTCAACGCATCGGCTTGACGGAATTTTGTTTGACGAATTTTTTCACGGAAGATTTTGCCGCGTTTCAAAAGTTGATTGACGCCGAACTTGAGCACGCGTTGAAAAATCTGCGCGACGTTCGCGACAAAAATTTTAATCGTTTCCTGCGCGAAAAAGAAATTGACGCGTGGAATTACGGCAAAAATCTTCCCGCGACGCTTGAAGGTTTCGAGCTGTTCATTTCGCCCGAAAAGCCCGTCGAAGTCACCAACGGCAGCTTTATCGTCATCAACTACGTCGATTTCGCGGCGGGCAGTGATTTCGTGCTGTACTATAACATTTATGGCGACGTGTTCAGTGCCGAATCGCGAATCAAAGGCGACACGCAAGTCAGTTACGCTTTCGAGTCGACGACTTTGGAAGAGCTGGAAAAAAATCTTCGCGAAAATCTTTCCGACGAGTTAAAAAATATTCGCAGTCAATCATAAAAAAAATCCCCGCTCGTTTGAACGGGGAAAATTTTTTTCGCGATAACATTGATTTATCTTCTGTAAGCGGTAACCTGCGTGTAATGTTTCTTGAAGAATTCTTCCGCAACCTGCGGGAAGAGCGCGTAGCTCAGAACATCTTCGTCCGTCGGGTTGAGGAAACCTTTGCCGATAACTTCGTCTTTGAACTGCGCGAAAGTCTGTCCTTTGGCGTCTTCGACGGAGCAATCTTCAATGATTTGGTCTTCGGGAATTTTGAGCGTGTTGATGATAAAGTCACGGTCGACGGGAACGGGCGTGCGTCCGAATTTGCCGCGAACCATGTCTTTGAATTCGTTCGGAACCATCTTGTAACGTTCGCCCGCCATAACGTTGAAAGTCGCCATTGTGCCGACGATTTGGCTTGACGGCGTGACGAGCGGCGGATAACCTGCATCGGCGCGAACGCGGGGCATTTCGTCGAGCAAGTCTTGATATTTGTCCTCCATGCCGGCTTCTTTGAGCTGGTTGGCGAGATTGGACAACATGCCGCCGGGAATTTGGAAGTCGAGCACGTTGACGTTGATGTCGAAGTAACCTTTCAGCCCGAATTCTTTGATGAGTTCCTGCTTAACGCCGAGGAAATGTTTCGCAATCGGCGTCATTGCCTGACGGTCAAGCCCCGTGTCGCGTTCGGTGCCTTTGAGCATTGCCACAATCGTTTCGGTACACGGTTGCGACGTGTCACTTGAAAACGGCGACAATGCACAGTCGACAATGTCAACGCCCGCCTCAATCGCTTTGAGGTAAGTGGCGTGCCCGAATCCGCTTGTGCAGTGCGTGTGCAATTCGACGGGAATATCGAGCGCGGCTTTGAGTTTGCGAACGAGATCATCGGCAACGTAAGGCGCGAGCAAGCCCGACATATCTTTGATGCAGACGCTGTGACAGCCCATTTCCTGCAACTGCTTGGCAAGGTCGACAAACATTTCATTTGTGTGGACGGGGCTGATCGTGTAAACCAGACAGCCTTGCACTTCGGGTTTTTCGGGACATTCGAGAGCGGCTTTAATCGCGACGCGAAGATTGCGAACGTCGTTGAGCGCGTCGAAAATGCGGAAAACGCCGATACCGTGTGCCGAGGCGTGCTGAACAAATTTTTCGACGACATCATTCGAGTAATGATTGTAGCCCAAAAGATTTTGTCCGCGCAGAAGCATTTGAATCGGAGTTTTCAAATTCTTTTTGAGGTTGTCGAGACGTTCCCAGGGGTCTTCGTCCAGAAATCTCAAGCAACTGTCGAAGGTCGCGCCGCCCCACGCCTCCAGTGCTTTATAGCCGATTTTGTCGAGACTTGCCAACATCGGCTCCATTTGACGATAGCGCATGCGCGTTGCCAACAGCGATTGATGACCGTCGCGCAGAACAGTTTCCATGATTTGAACCGGTTTCGCCATAAATTACACGCTCCTCCTAAAAAAAATTGTAACGTCAATTAATGCGATTATAGATTTTCCTTATTGCAATGTCAATCGGCGCGGCGAAAAATATAAATGAAACTTATCAAGCAATTATCTTTCGCGAAAAAGTGTCGTCACACGCGCCAAAAGTGACGATTGACCTTCGACTTGCGATAAAATAAAATTCACCGCAAAGGAGGTTATCACTATGAAAAAAATTTTTTTGACGGCATTGCTTGTCGCGGTAATGAGCATGTCAACGACATTTGCGGCGAACACGAATTTGACTTTCGGCACGGCGGACGGTCAACAGTTCGTCTATCATGCCGGCCAACGTTGCGAGGCAAAAGCGACTTTCGTAAGCGACCTTGATGCGCGTCCGGGAGCGGTTTTCGTGCAGAAAGCGAAAAGATTCAAGTCCAACATTTATCTCGAAACAAGCGACGGTTCCAGAGCCAACGCGAAAAGTATCATGATGCTTATAGCCAAAGGTTTCCGCCCGGGCATGGAAGTCACGATTATTGCCGAAGGAGCCGACGCTCAACAAGCCGTCGACACGCTCAAAGAATTTATCGAGGCGGGTTGCCCCGAACGTTGACACAAAACTTTTCCCGACAAAGTCGCTCGAAAATTTTCGGGCGGCTTTTTTTCGTGACGGAAAAATTTTTGTCGGCAAACACGGCTTGAAAATTATCGGGCGGCTTTTTTTTCGTGACGGAAAAATTTTTGTCGGCAAACACGGCTTGAAAATTATCGGGCGGCTTTTTTTTCGTGACGGAAAA